>JANMFT010000276.1:0-6408 GCA_031374255.1 Limoniibacter sp.
CGCCAGCCTTACAGCGTGCTGTTTCGCCGGTGAACAACCGGGCCGAAACCGCCTTTGCGGTTGGTGATAATGTGCACAATTTCAGCGATGGCTTGAAAAAACTCGCGCGGAATAAATTGCCCGACTTCCACGCTTTTATGCAGTGCCCTCGCAAGCGGCACGTCTTCAACCATCGGCACTTTATGCTCCGCTGCCAGCGCTTTGATGCGCAGCGCAACATCCCCTGCGCCTTTGGCCACCACCTGCGGCACGCCTGCCCCGCCGGCCTCGTATTTAAGCGCCACAGCAAAGTGCGTCGGGTTGGTGATGATCATCGTCGCCTTCGGTACATCGGCCATCATCCGGTTCATCATTTGGCGTTGCTTCGCCATGCGTTTGGCTTTGACGGCAGGATCGCCATCGCTGTCTTTCATCTCGTCTTTCATCTCTTGGTGGTTCATTTTAAGCTTGCCGGCCCATTGGTGACGGGACCAAAACAGGTCAGCGACAAGCAAAACGACCGCTGCACCGAGCACCATTTTAACCACGCTAAAAATAATGGCGTGCATCTGGTTTAAGCTGCCAACCGGGCTCACCATCAGCATGCCCGTAACATCATTGCGTGCCCCATAAAGCACCGTGGCAATCACCCCGCCGACCAGACCAACCTTGCAAATGGCTTTTAAAAACTCAATCAAACCCGAGCTTCCAAAAATGCGCGTAAAGCCCGACATTGGCGAAATGCGGTTCCACTTTGGCGCGATACGATCCGCCAAAATCTGCGGCGGGTTTTGCAGCACATTGGCTAGAATTCCGGCAACGATGAACAATACCAGAATTGGCGCAAGGGCCACCCCGACATCAACCATAATTTGCTTTGCAAGCAGCAAAAGATCGTTCGCATTGTTGAGGCTTATCTCGCCGGACTTCGCCAAAACCAGCGCAAGATCGCTGGACATCTTGTAAGTCAATGGCAGCAGTATTGCGCCAAGCCCGACGGTCAAAGCCAACAACATCGCCACCACCGGTGCTTCGCGGGCAATCGGCTCATCGCCCTTTTCGCGCGCCTCATTCAGCCGTTTGTCAGAGGCGTCTAGCGGCTTATCGTCATCGTCATTATCTTCTGACATTAGTCTGTGGCAACTGGCAGCGTAATGCGTCCGGTTTCTGCGAGCGTCAGCGCAGCATCGGCAATTGCGCGGCGGGCCGTGGCGATTTTATCAGGCGCATTGACAGTTTTAGCTTGCAGCTCCGCCTCCACCATCCGCCGCCCACGCCCGCCCAGAGCAGACAAAATCTGTTCGGTCAGGCCTGAACTAGCTCCAGACAATGCTAGAATAATTTGCTCCGGGTTAACCGTATCAAACAGTGTGACGCGCGAGACTTGATCAAGCCGCGCGACATCTTCAAAATCAAACAGGAGCGCCTTTATTGCAGCGGCACTGCTTTCATCGTCCATCGCCAAACTATCCAGCACTTCGCGTGCGCCTTCACGGCCAAGACCGTTCAAGAGCGCCGCCACCCGTTTTTGGTTCTGATTTTGCTGCACCTTTGGGTCAACCGCATTGAGCGCCGCATAAAGCTCCCGTTCAATCACATTTACGGCCATGGCCGAAACACCGCCCAACCCCAAAAAACTGCGCGTAACATGCGCGCGTTGCGCTGAAGGCAAAGAACTCAATATTTGAGAAGCAAGCGATGGCGGAAGCTTGGAAAGTGCAACAGCTATCACCGCCTCACTTTGTTCGGTCAACCAAAGTGCAATCCGCTTGGGTTCAACTTTCGCGATTTCCGGCCACAGGGCTTTTGGCTTATCTGGCATAACTGGCGTGAACAAACGGCCTGCGGCATCGGCGCCAAGGCCTTCATTTAAAATCGCGTCAATCTCAACATCGGGCGTGGTTGTGGCAACCTGCTCGACAAAACTTTTGGCAAATTCTTCCACCAGCGCCTCCACAACGGCGCGGTTCATTTGTGGTAATGTTTTGGCCGAACGGGAAACCAGCCGCAATTCTTCTTCATTGAGTTTGGCTACCAATCGCTGCGCCAATGGCCTGCCCATTGCGATCAGCAAAGCCGTTGCTTTCAGGGTTGCATCCGGCATTTGTGTTGCTTCGGCCACTATGCCTCACCCGTGTTTGCAAGCCGCGAAATTTTGACACCAACTTGCTTCGTTTTCACGTCGATCAAAAACAAATGGCCAAATGCAACGGTGCTGCCATTCACCACCAGCGACACTTCAGCCCCAGCCGCATGCGCAAGATCAATCTCAGTTCCGCATTGAATTTCCAACAATTTAGAAACCGGCATTTTGACGGAGGCAATGATAATTTCAACATTTACCGGAATAGAAAAAAACGCGTCAAGGCGCGGCACCGCATCGATAAACGGCACTGGTTCGATGGTTGTTTCAACGTTTCCCGAAACCATAACCGGCGCGTCACTCATGGCCACCTCCGGTCAATATGCGGGTGATTTTCATCGCCATTTGATCCACCTTCAAATTCAAAACTCCACTGAAAACCGTCTTGCCGTTGGCGCGCGCATGCAGCGGAGCATCGCTCAAGCTTGCAAGTGGAAGCACTGAACCCCGCTGTAAATTACGCAGCAACGACAGTGAAACCGCTCCGCCATCAAGTATGTAGTCCACATTCAAAACGCCATTACCGATTGTGTGGCGAATATGGTTTTGATGTTGAACATCGCTTTTGCGAATGTCGTGAACCGGTGTTGTTTCAACGCGCCGGTTGATTGCTGCGACAATAAATGCGCCACCCGGTTCATCATTGAAAGCCTGCTTTACGCCAATAAATTCCATCCAAGCAATTGCAGTTTGCGGCTCTTCGATTTGAACCAAACCGGCATCGATTGACCTTACAAATCCAATCGAAATCAATGTTTCAATCTGGGTTGGCGCGCGGTTTGGTTGCACCGGTTTGCTGCCCAACAACCGGTTAGACAAGGCAATAATGGCATCATTGTTAAGCGCAAAAACACTGCTGGCATTTTTGTCTGCTTTTAGAAAAACGGTCAAGTTCTGTGAAATGCCAAAGGTCGCCAAATCTTCTGCATTCAATAAGTTTGCCTTCGGCCAACTCCAATTCACACCTTCATTGCGCACCACATTTTTGAATGATTCAACCACATCTTTCAGCACTTCCGGCATGGCGGAAACCTGCGGTGCAGAGTTTTGCATTGCCAAAATAGCGCTGAAATAATCCGCCTCGCCGGCCTCCAGATTCAGGCTCATGCGGCTGCTTTCAAGGGTGTTACCGTCGCACCACCGCCGATCGTTGCCTGCTCCACTTCATCAAGGCCGGGGCGATAAGCAGCTGAAATCGCTTTACGGCCATATTCAATGGCAACCTGCGGCATCGCGCCGTTCATATAGGCAATCAAGGTTTGCTTGACGATGATATAAAGCCGGTTTGATTTTTCGCGGGTTAGTTTCACTTTATTGGCGACCGGCCCGACCATGGAATATGACATAAAAATCCCGGCAAACGTTCCCACCAGCGCCGCACCAATCAAATGGCCGAGCACTTCCGGCGCTTGGTCAAGCGCGCCCATCGCTTTGATAACACCCAAAACCGCGGCAACAATCCCGAGCGCAGGTAAACCATCAGACATGCCGATCAGCGCCGAATAGGGTTTCATGGAGTCATGGTTGATGGTGTCGATTTCCTCTTCCATCAACGCATCCACTTCATGGCTGCGCGCATTGCCAATGATAATGAGACGGCAATAGTCACAAATAAAAGCCGTCAGCGGCCCGCGTGCCAGCACGTTCGGATAGGCTTTGAACAACTCGCTCTCGTGCGGCGCATCAAAATGGGCTTCCATTTCGCCCTTTGATTTTGTGCGCATTTCGCGCATCAAGGCATGGAGAAGCCCAAGCACCTGCATATAATCTTCAGGCTTCGGCACCTTATTGGCAAAGGCCTCCATCATGGCTTTGCCGCTGTCTTTAATGACGGCCATCGGGTTGGCAACAATGAATGTGCCAAGCGCAGCGCCGCCGATAATCACAAATTCCCAAGGCTGCACCAGCACATAAAGCTTGCCGCCCATGGCCGCATAGCCGCCAAGAACGCAACCCATGGTAACAATGAAACCAATGATAATTGTCATCTGAGATGGCTGGCTCGCATTAATTGAGCCTTTGAATTGCCCGCCCGCCTTGCGCAAAACTTGCGACATTTTGATAAGCGCCACGCAAGCAAACAGGCGCAACATCGTGCGGTTAGTGTCAGTTTCGGGAGGCCGCCATGATGGCGACCATTTCAAGTTATGCGGCCATTACGGCCAATCTAGATCGTTCAATTTCGCGTGTTGCTGCAGAGCCCTCCAATGCGCGCGCCAGTGCCGAATATCTAAAACGCATTGGCGATATCAAAACCGTGGATGCTTTTCTGAAAGACGACCGCGTGTTCACTTATGCTCTCAAAGCCCACGGCCTTGAAGACATGGCCTATGCCAAAGCCTTCATCCGCAAAGTGCTGGAAGAAGGCGTCGATGGCCGCGAGGCTTTTGCAAATAAACTTGCCGACCCGCGTTACAAGGAACTCGCCGAAACCTTCAATTTCAAACGCTATGGCGAAACCGCAACCGTGTTTGCCCGCGCGCAAACCGGCACCGTTGCCAAGTTCAACCGGCAATCGCTGGAAGTAGAGGCTGGACTTGAAAATGAGGGTGTGCGGCTCGCGCTTTATTTTCAACGCCAAGCCCCAAAGGCCGAAAACACGTTTGATCTGATCGCAGATCCGGCATTGGCCCGGGTCATCCAAATCGCGTCCGGTCTTCCGCAGTCTATGGGCGCGCTGGATATCGACAAGCAAGCCGCGATGATTGAATGGCGGGTTGATTTTGCCAGTTTGAAAGAGCCTGAAAAACTTAACCGGTTGATAGAGCGCTTCACGGCGCTATGGGACATTGAACAGCCGCAGCAAGCCGCCAGCGACACAAGCATTTTGTTTACCGATAGCTCCATCATCGGGCCGGATGGCGATATGTTGCTGGCGCTGCAAAGCTGGCGGACAGCTCTTTAAGATGAAAGCGCTCATATGAACAACGCAATCAGTGTTGGCCTGTCTGGCTTGATGGCGCTTGAACGCCGCCTTGAAACCGTGGCCCATAATGTCGCCAACACCAACACCGTAGGCTTTCGTGCCGAAGCGGTGCGCTTTGCCACTAAACTCGAACATGCTGGCCAAACCAACATCGCTTTTGCCGCGCGCGGCGGCGAGTATTTAAACATGAGCCAAGGCGCGCGCATCACCACTGGCAACGCATTGGATGTGGCAGTTTCAGGCGACGCATTCATGGCGCAAGCCCGCGACGATGCCACGGTTTACACCCGCGATGGCCGCATGGAAATTTCGCCCGAAGGCCAATTGCGCTCACTCAATGGCTACCCGGTTTTAGATGCGGGAGGCGCGCCGATCCAAGTAAACGTCAAAGGCGGCCCGCTAAACATCGGGGGTGATGGCAGTATTATGCAAGACAAGCGCCGCGTAGGCGTGATCGGCCTGTTTGAATTGCCCGACCCGAAATTGATGCAACGTGAAGGCAGTGCGGGTTTTCAATATACAGGCTTTGCTGAACCCGTCACCGACTTTCGCCGCAACGGCATTTTGCAAGGCACACTCGAAGGCGCCAACGTCAACGCAATTTCTGAAATGAGCGAAATGATCACCATCAGCCGCACCTTTGAAAGCATCGCCAATGCAATGCGCGCGAACGAAGAGCTGATGTCTGGCGCGATCAAGACGCTTGGCGGGGGATAAAATAATGGTTAGCTTCTGTAATCAACTCTAACCATCACTTCTAATACGCGACGGATTACAGAAAAAACGCGCCGATTATTCAATAAAAAGATGCTGGCGAATAAACTCTAATGCCGAGGTTATTCACCCAAGCAATTCACGACTAAGGAAGATGGTCGCGAAAATATTGATCCCAGCCCATAATTGGCTTGAATGCCTCATCAAAGCTCTTTCCATACTTAGCTGCGGTCTGATCATATGCTCGTCTTAGCCTAATGTTTGTATTTAAAACGCTTTTCGCAATCGGATTTGGAATTTCTTTGCCGGGGGACCAAAAAATATACAGGCTTTCGACTTGACTCCTTGCAACATTCGCCAGCTCTGGGTCAAATATTGCTATGAAATGTGCCGCTAGGTTATTCTGATAAACCAGCTTCATGTGCTCTTTTAGTACAGCGCGCTTCAGAAATCCGAACATTTGACTACTCGCTTTCGCTCACCGAGCGCTGATCGATTTGTTTCTCGCAGCAGCCAAATGCGGCACTATGCCAAGCGTGCAAGCAAAGGCAGCTACGACCGACATTTTGCCGCCCCGCCCCAGCCCCATTGAAATTGTATAAAGCGCACCGGTGCCGGGTGATGCGACAAGCACCAAAGAGGTGAG
>JANMFT010000308.1:0-3344 GCA_031374255.1 Limoniibacter sp.
TGGGTCAGGAACTTGCGCCATGGACCGAGTGGACGGAAAAGCAGTCGCTGGATTGGCATCTTGAAGACACCCATATGCATGGTGGCATGCAGCATCTGGTGAAAGACTTAAACCACGCCTACCGCGATAAACCGGCGTTACATCAGCGCGATTGCGAGCCCGACGGGTTTGAATGGCTGATCGGCGATGATGCGCACAATTCGGTTTTTGCATGGCTTAGAAAAGCACCGGGTCAAAAGCCTATTGCGGTGGTTTCCAATTTCACACCTGTTGAGCGCAGCGGCTATAAAGTGCCATTGCCGCACAAAGGCCGATGGAAGGAAATCGTGAACACCGATTCTGCCCATTATGGCGGGCAGGGCCGAGGCAATATGGGTGCAGTAAATGCAATTGATGAAGGCGGAAAGCGATTTGGTGTGTTGACGCTGCCGCCGCTCACGACCATCATGTTGGAATATGAGCCGCAGTAAACGGCGCGCAAAATTGCATACGGGGGGAGATTTGAGATGATGGACTTACGTGGAAACCAGCCACTTGCCCGTGATGCCATGGCCTATGTGCTGGCTGGCGGACGCGGAAGCCGGTTGATGGAGCTGACCGACCGGCGTGCCAAGCCTGCTGTGTATTTTGGCGGCAAGTCCCGCATTATTGATTTTGCCCTGTCGAACGCTCTTAACTCCGGTATTCGCCGTATTGGCGTTGCCTCGCAGTATAAAGCCCATTCGATGATCCGGCATTTGCAGCGCGGCTGGAACTTTCTTCGACCCGAACGAAATGAAAGTTTTGATATTTTACCGGCTTCACAACGTGTGTCTGAGACCTCGTGGTATGAGGGCACGGCCGATGCTGTGTTTCAAAACATCGACATCATCGAGAGCTATGGCGTCCAATATATGGTGATCCTGGCCGGCGACCATATTTACAAAATGGACTATGAATTGATGCTGCAACAACACGTCAACCAAGGCGCTGACGTGACTGTAGGCTGTCTTGAAGTGCCGCGTAAGGAAGCAACCGGTTTTGGCGTAATGCATGTTGATGAAAACGACCGCATTGTTGCCTTCGTTGAAAAACCAAAAGATCCGCCAAGCATACCCGGCAACCCGGATATGGCGCTGGCCTCAATGGGCATTTATGTTTTCACGACCAAGTTTTTGATTGACCAGCTGAAGCGCGATGCGGCTGAACCCGGGTCAAGCCGTGATTTTGGCAAGGATTTGATCCCGCATATTGTGGCGGGCGGCAAGGCTGTGGCTCATAGGTTTGCGTCATCATGTGTACGGGCATCAATTGAAAATGAAGCCTATTGGCGCGATGTGGGAACGGTGGATGCCTATTGGCAGGCGAATATTGATCTCACGGACATTTTGCCGGAGCTTGATCTTTATGACCGCTCGTGGCCGATCTGGACTTATGCCGAGATCAAGCCACCGGCAAAATTTGTTCATAATGAAGACGGGCGTCGTGGCTCTGCGGTATCGTCTTTGGTGTCGGGCGATTGCATTATTTCCGGTTCGGAAGTCTATCGTAGTTTGTTGTTTACAGGCGTTTTGTGCTGTTCATACTCGGCGCTGGACGAAGCAGTAGTGTTGCCCGATTGCATAATAGGGCGCGGCGCAAGGCTGAAAAAAGTGGTGGTGGATCGCGGTGTTAAAATTCCGCCGGGGCTGATTGTAGGCGAAGATCCAGTGCTTGATGCCAAACGTTTCCGCCGGACTGATAATGGTGTAATCCTGATTACACAGGACATGCTGGTGCGTGCCGGTTTGTCGAATGAGTGAAGACATAGCGCAGGGGTGAAGGCGTGAGGATACTCTCCGTTGCATCGGAAGTTTTTCCGCTGATAAAAACCGGAGGTCTCGCCGATGTGGTGGGTGCCTTGCCCGGAGCGTTGAAACCTCACAATTGTGACGTGACGACGTTTATACCGGGCTATCGACCGGTGAAGGCCAAACTCACCGAACTTGGCGCGACCGGCGCGCGCGTAGTGCATAATTTCGGTGATTTGTTTGGTTCGCCCGCGCGGCTGATGGCTTATACCCTTGGTGAAATGGCACTTGTGGTTTTGGATTGCCCCGGTCTTTTTGACCGGGAGGGCGGGCCATATGGTGATGCGACAGGTAAGGATTGGGCTGATAATTGGACACGTTTTGCTGCGTTTTCTGCCGCAGCAGCTGCCTATGGTTGCGGACGCGCCGGTTCAACTGCGTTTGATGTGATACATGCGCATGATTGGCAGGCCGGTCTTGTGCCAGCCTATGTGGCGTATGAAAAAGAAGCACGGCCTGCAACTTTGATGACTATCCATAATATTGCATTTCAAGGCCAGTTTTCACCGGCAATCTTTCCGGCACTTGGTTTGCCACAAGCAGCCATGAGCGTTGAAGGTATTGAATATTATGGTGACGTTGGCTTTATGAAAGCCGGCTTACAATATGCCACCGCGATTACAACCGTCAGCCCGACTTATGCTGAAGAAATCAACACGCCCGAATTTGGTATGGGGTTGGATGGCTTGATCCGCGCGCGAGGGGCAGATGTGCACGGCATTGTAAATGGCATTGATACTGGTGTCTGGAACCCTGAAACGGATAAATATTTGGCGTCGCAGTATTCATGGGCGACAATTGAAAAGCGTTCCGTCAATAAGTCTGCTTTGCAAGCCCGTTTTGGATTGGCCACAATGCCGGGGCCGCTCTTTGGAGTTGTTAGTCGGCTAACTTGGCAAAAAGGTATGGACTTATTGAGCGTCAACGCAGATTTGATTGTGTCGCTTGGTGGATCTCTGGCCGTTCTGGGCGCTGGTGACGCAACGTTGGAAGCAGAACTTCTGGCCGCCGCCGCACGTCATCCTGGTAGGATCGGTGTGATTATCGGTTATGATGAAGGCTTGTCACATTTGGTACAAGCAGGCGCAGATGCGCTGCTGGTTCCATCGCGGTTTGAACCGTGCGGGTTAACGCAGCTTTGCGGGCTTCGATATGGTGCAATTCCCGTGGTGGCGCGCACGGGTGGTTTGGCGGATACTGTCGTTGATTTGAATCACGCATCACAAACTGCAAAAAGCGCAACTGGTGTGCAGTTTTTCCCGATCACGCGTGATCAGTTTGGACGTGCTTTGCGGCGCACTGTTGATGCTTACAACGATAAGCCGCTGTGGCAAAGCTTGCAAAAGCGGGCGATGGCTGCTGATGTATCATGGGACAATAGCACAGCCATTTATGCCAAACTTTACCGCGAAATTGCGGGGCGTGAAGCATCAAGCGTTTCTGCATAATGTCACAATTTGGCGTTGAATTTATTGGGAAAAATACGCGATTTGCTGTTTTTTCCGCTTCGGCAAC
>JANMFT010000332.1:0-6200 GCA_031374255.1 Limoniibacter sp.
GTTCGGGTTCGGCGACAATTAGCTATGCGCGGGCAGGGCATGTGAATGTCATGCAGCAATTGCCGATGGGTGCTGCATCATTTGTTGCATCTATGGCAGGGGCCTATTGTGCATCGCTTTTGCCACAGGATGTGTTCCGGCAAGTATTGCCGTTCGTGTTGGTGGGAATAGCGCTTTATTTTATGTTAAAGCCGGACGTTTCAGATTTGGATACAGCCGAACGTTTAAAGCCGTTGGTTTTCACGCTGACATTGGTGCCGGTTATAGGGTTTTACGATGGAATATTTGGCCCCGGCACAGGTTCTTTCTTCATGCTTGGGTTTGTTGCACTGGCTGGGTTCGGCCTGCTGAAAGCCACTGCGCATACCAAGTTTTTAAATCTTGCATCCAATTTAGGCTCGTTGATTGTGTTTGTAGCTTTGGGCGTTGTGCTGTGGAAAACCGCGCTTGCCATGGGCGTCGGCCAGTTTTTTGGGGCACGGTTGGGAGCAAAATTTGCCATGAAAAATGGCGCAAAAATCATTAAGCCGCTATTGGTTTTTGTCTGCGTGGCGCTGGCGGCGCGATTGGCTTGGCAAAGCTGGGGCGGCTAAAGGGCGCGGATTTGATCGCCGGAGATTGTGAGTTTTTGAGCTTGTATTAATTCTTGGAAACGTTCTCGATCGACAATTATAACGGGGCAAATCACGCCATAAAGTGCCTGTGCCACCATTGAACCGGTTGCCAGAATTGCATCGGGCGAACCCAAAATTATTGCAGCAGGGCCGGTGTTGTTGCGCAGAATTTCAGCAAGAACCGAACTGCCTGAAGATGAGCCTTTGGCGGCAGGCAGCATCAAGATTTTGTCCCTTAGCGTTGCGCCAAATTGCGGGTGCCGCTTTTCGATTATGGTTCCTGTCTCCGGCGAAACGCCGCCCCAAAATGAAATCGGTGCAGTGAGCAGCAGCGTCTCACCCGTTGCCTTTCCTGAAACCAACACTGTGATCATAGCTGCACCACAAAACCGGTTTGCGCTGAAGCGACGCACTCTTCAAGTGTGCCGAAGGCAATTTCGCAGCCCAAATTGGTGGGGGCGTAATAGGCCATTTTACCGGAATTCGTCATGACTGGTCTGCTTAAGTCATCGAGAATTGTCGTGACGTAAACGCAGGTATCGACCACTATTGTGATGCCGAAATCGCGAAGCGTTTTATCCCAGCCGCGTTCAGATAATGATTTAAGCGCTGCGCGATTGGTGTTGATTGTAAACGGTATTCTCGCTTTCATGCCTCTCAGCATAGGCATTAGCCGCGCAAACTCAGTGATTGAAAAATGTGGTGTGCCGAGACTGACTGCAGATAGACGCGCGCCAGCTTTGACGGTTGATAGTAAATCAAGTTCGGCCCGCAATCCGGCTTCACTTAGGTGCAAAGCTTCTTCGGGTTCAAAGCCTTGCAACGCGGCGTTTAGGGTATGTGCTTCTGGCGTTAGGCCAATCGCATGAAACAAACCAACGGCGCCTGTTGACGCCGCCGCAGCGCCAAGGGCTTTCAAATCATCTTCGTCGGTATTCGGGTGCAGTCCATTAATTGCCGCCACCGTTCCTTGGCCAACACGTCCAACATAATGGCCCACAGCAATGGCCGCCATGGCGCTATCAAGCCTGCCGGTTTCAACGTTTACCAACCACTTTGCGCGGCGGTTTTCAGTGAGATGCAAACCATATTCAGGCGCGAAACCGGCAATGGCGCAGGCCAAGTCAATAAAGTCACCATAGCGTTCGGTTCGCGCGCCGCAGACTGAATTGGCAAAGCAAATTGCATTGGATTCGCCCCAAGCGACATGGCTGCCGAAGGCGGGCCGGGCGTCGGCCAGTTGGTATGGGGCGCAGGTGAACGAAGGCGCGCAGCCTAACGCAAGATGGGCCTGCATAAGCTCGCGGCCATTGGCATTAAGCATTTCACCGCGCACCAGACCTGGGTGGATCAAATCCACCGAGCCTACATTCAGCGTGGTTGGAACCGCCACTTTGGCATCGAGTGCGATGAAATGTTTGACGAAATCCAAGCTTACTTGCCCGTGAAATAAACAGCCATCGATATGTGCGCTGGCAATTGGAATTAACCGCGATGCGCTGACTGCCGTGGCATAAGTGCATACGAATTCCAGTGCGAAGCTGCGCCCGCCTTTGGCGTCGAGGATCAGAGTTTGTTCCGGAGTTAAAGTAAGTGCCATGGCCTAGCGATGTAACGTGTGATTTGATGCGTCAAGTGATGCCGCAGATACACTTGCGAAAATCGTTGCGACGAAGCAATGTGAATCAACGCCGATTGCACTCGATCCATACCGGAACGTGCCAGCATTAAAGGAAACTCCAATGCGCTTGAAACTGACCCTTTCCATTTTTTTGGCTCTGACCGCTGCGCCGGCATATGCCCATACCGGCCATGATGTTCTGGGCTTCACAACCGGATTTATGCACCCGATTTTGGGCCTTGATCACGTCATCGCTATGTTGGCAGTGGGTCTTTGGGCTGCATTGCTCGGCGGGCGTGCGATTTATGCTTTGCCGGTCATTTTCCCTTTGCTGATGCTAGTTGGCGGTGCTTTGGGCATGAACGGTGTTGCGTTGCCGTATGTTGAACCGATAATTGCAATGTCTGGAGTGGTGCTCGGCCTGATGGTCGCGCTTTTTATTAAACCGGCCCTGTGGGTTTCAGCACTTATGGTTGGTATATTTGCAGTGTTTCATGGCCATGCGCACGGTGTTGAATTGCCAGCGGCTTCAAATGCGTTTGGATATGCAGCAGGCTTTGTGATTGCGACCGCACTTCTCCACCTTGCTGGTATAGGTCTTGGCCGTTTGGTTGGTGTGAAAGGTGGCGAATATTTCACCCATGCTACCGGTGCTGCGATAGCTTTAACCGGTGCGGCACTGATCGTTATTGCAGTTTAAATTATCGATACCGCGCCGGACGTTGTGATGCTCCAGATTGAATTAAGCAAATTTTAGGCATCTTGCTAACCGAATATCCACCATATCTGGCGGAAAGTGCAGTTTAGCGTTATGTGTGAATTGATTGGGGTAACGATGTGGCGGCCAGAATGATCAACTGGAAAACAACAAAACATTTGGCGGGTGGTATTTGCCTGCTTCCGCTTGTTGTTTTTTTGTCTGCCTGCACCTCGTCGGGCACGTCCGCAATTGACGTTACAGGTTCTATTCCGCCTGCTCCGCCTGCTGAAGTTGGGCGAGTTAACCCTGAAATGATGCCTGCTAATGTGCAGGTGGCTGCAAACGTGCAAGAGTATTCCGAAGTGCCGGCGCAAGCTGGGCTGCCAGCACAGGCGGGGGTGCAGGTCGCATCTTTGGAACCGGAACCTCGCAGACCTTCAACAATTGAACGCCCTGCAAAATTACACCCGAAGTTCGGCGATCATAAGCCGTTTGATTTCCCTAACCGGCAACCGACTGATTATGCCGTGCATGGCACTGATACATCGCGCTGGCAGCCCTCCATACATTGGGGCAAAGTCCAAAAATCCGGCATCTCGTTTGCTTTTATCAAGGCAACCGAAGGCGGTGATGTTTTAGACAAATCGTTCCGGACAAATTTCGCCAAAGCTAAAGCGGCTGGCGTTCCGCGCGGGGCCTACCATTTCTATTATTTCTGCACAGCGCCTGAAGTGCAGGCTAAATGGTATTTGAGGCACATTCCTAAAGACGCAGGTGCCATGCCACCGGTTCTGGATGCTGAGTGGAACCATGTTTCCAAAACCTGCCCCGGCAAACCGTCGCCAGCCAAAGTGCGCAACGACTTGGCAATCTGGCTGAACATTGTTGAAAAAGGCACAGGTAAGCGCCCGATTATTTACACAACGCCGGATTTCTATGACGGTAATGATATGGGGCGGTTTGCGGGCTATGATTTTTGGCTGCGTTCAACTGCGGCGCATCCTTCAGAGCGCTACCCGCATGAGCGCTGGACGTTCTGGCAATATACCGGCACCGGCAAAATACCCGGTATTGAAGGTCGCGCCGATATCAACGTGTTCCGCGGCTCTGAGGCTGACTGGCGCAAATGGCTGGCCAAGCACAAAGTCACTGGTTGAATATGTAACTATCGTAACTGCGACAGTTGAGTTCGCCTTAGCGTTTGACCGCAACATGCTAGCCGCCTAGAGATGCTGGCCTAACGGTGCCTTGAAGCAAGGCCGCGAGATTTGGTTCGGCTAACCCAAACCGGGAGCAGAACAATCGCCGGATTTGTGATGGGTGATGCGTAAGCGTCATGGTTGATCCCGCCATTTTGAAATTTGATTATGGCGGCGCACATGAACGTTCAATTGAAGACAAATTTTTTAGCTCCGGGCACCGGTATTATGGTGTGCGGTCACGGCAGCCGCAACCAAAACGCAGTGCGCGAATTTGCCGTGCTGGCTGACCATTTGGCAAAACGCTTTCCCGGCACGCCGGTTGATTATGGCTATCTCGAATTTGCCAACCCGGTTTTGCACAAGGGACTCGACGCGTTGGTGGAGCGTGGTGCAACGCAGATTTTAGCGATCCCCGGTATGCTGTTTGCCGCAGGCCATGCAAAGAATGACATTCCGTCGGTGCTGAATTCATGGGCGGCAACGCATGCCGGAGCGAGCGTCAATTACGGACGGGAACTTGGGATTGATTTGAAAATGCTGCGGGCAGCTGGCCAGCGGGTTAAAGAAGCGCTGGAAGCAGACGGCTGGCGCGACGGCGAACCTTTGCATGATACGTTACTCGTTGTTGTCGGGCGGGGGTCATCTGATCCTGACGCTAATTCCAATGTTTCAAAAGTCACCCGTATGTTGTGGGAAGGTATGGGTTTTGGCTGGGCCGAAACCGCATATTCCGGCGTGACATTTCCGCTGGTTGAGCCTGCTTTGCAACATGTCACAAAGCTTGGTTACAAGCGCATCGTCGTGTTTCCGTATTTTTTGTTCACCGGCGTTTTGGTGAAGCGTATTTATGCGGCCACTGATGAAGTTGCGGCCCAGCACCCCAATGTGAAGTTTCTCAAAGCCGCTTACCTCAACGACCATCCTTTGGTGATCGACACATTCGTAGACCGTGTGAATGAAATTCTTGAAGGCACTGCATTGATGAATTGCCAGATGTGCAAGTATCGCGAGCAGGTTCTAGGTTTTGAAGCCGAAGTCGGTGCGTCCCAGACCAGCCATCACCATCATGTGGAAGGCGTCGGCGGCGCGCCAGAAAACTGCCCGTGCAAAGGAGATTGCAGCGGCGCATGCCGCGATGAGGAGTTTTGCAAGTTGCATAATTTGCCGTGGACTCCGGTGCACAGCCATGCTTCGCCGTCTTCGTTGGAACCTGCACATCACCATGGCCGCCACCAGCATGCTGATGGGTCATGGCACGGCGACCATGAGCATGATCATAGTAATGAGCACGCCCACACGCACGCGGCTTATCCGCAAGCTGATCATCCGCTTGGGCCTGTCACGCTCAATAAAAAGCGCTGATGTTTATGGATTATGTGCGCGAACCTGATGCGATTTATGCGCAAAGCTTTGCGGAGATTTCGCGCGTAAAGCAGTTGCAGGCTTTGCCCGAAGCAATTCGTCCGCTGGCCACCCGCATTGTTCATGCTTGTGGTATGCCGGAAATATTGAGTGATTTCAGATACTCAGACGATATTGTTGAAGAAACGAAGATCGCGTTCGCCAGTGGTGCACATATATATTGCGATGTGGATACGCTGCGGTATGGCGTGATGGGACGGTTGTTGCCTGAAGGTTGCAAATTGCACTGCCGGGTTTCTGCGCCTGAAACTGCAGCCTTCGCAAAAGCCAACAAAATGACGCGCGCCGCAGCACAGGTGGATCTTTGGGGTGAGCGGCTTAAAGGCCAGATTATTGCAATTGGAAATGCGCCGACGACGTTGTTTCGCTTGCTTGAATTGATTGACCAAGGCCTGCCCAAACCTGCCGTTATTGTGGCGTTTCCGGTTGGCTTTGTTGGGGCTGCGGAAAGCAAAGAAGAGTTGGTGCGTGATGCGCGGGGCGTGCCTTATGTGACTTTGCTCGGCAAACGCGGTGGCACAGCCATGGCTCAAGCGGCGGTGAATGCACTTGCGGGCGGGCTTGGCACATGAGTCAAGAAACGAGAAAACCTTGGCTCCACATCGTCGGTATTGGCGAAGACGGCATGGAGGGCTTGTCAC
>JANMFT010000340.1:0-2867 GCA_031374255.1 Limoniibacter sp.
CGGCAATTTTTTTCTCGATCACGGCAGGCCAATTGCCATCCAGTGCAGACGTCAACTCGCCATTGACGGGGAGCGGCCAGTGCGGCTTTTTCCATGACGGGCCAGTCGGGACTTCGCCCATCAATTGCTCAAGATAGGCAATGTTATCGCCGGTCAGGGCTGAAAGATCAGAAGTGTTGTCGCTCATCTTTTTTCAGGGCGCATGCCCCGCCTCTTCAAATTCAATTACCTTTTAAAACATCCACCAAAGTCGCACCCAATCTAGCGGGAGATGGCGATACGCGGATGCCGGCTGCTTCCATGGCTTTGATCTTATCTTCCGCACCGCCTTTGCCGCCTGAAATTACGGCACCGGCATGGCCCATGGTGCGGCCCGCTGGCGCTGACAATCCGGCAATGAAACCGGCCATCGGTTTCGAACGGCCTTTGGCTTTTTGTTCGATCAACCATGCGGCGGCTTCCTCTTCGGCAGAACCACCGATCTCGCCGATCATGATGATCGATTCTGTTTCAGGATCATCCAAAAACATATCGAGAATATCGATGAACTCGGTGCCTTTGACAGGATCGCCGCCAATGCCAACAGCGGTGGATTGGCCAAGGCCCGCATTCGTGGTTTGAAACACAGCCTCATAAGTGAGCGTGCCGGAGCGTGACAAAATACCAACCGAGCCCTTTTTGAAGATATTACCCGGCATAATCCCGATTTTGCACTGTTCCGGCGTCAAGACGCCCGGGCAGTTTGGCCCGAGCAAACGCGATTTCGATTTATCCAGCCGCGCTTTAACCTTGACCATATCCAAAACCGGAATGCCCTCGGTGATGCACACGATCAAAGCAATCTTGGCTTCAATCGCCTCAATAATGGCGTCAGCCGCAAAAGCAGGCGGCACATAAACAACGGATGCCGTTGCGCCAGTGGCCTTCTTGCCTTCGGCGACCGTCGCGAAAATCGGCAGCTTATCGCCAGCCGCAGTTTCCCCAGTTCCTTGCCAAGTTTCGCCACCCTTTTTCGGGTTGATGCCGCCCACCATTTTGGTGCCGTAATAGGCAAGCGCCTGCTCGGTGTGGAACGTGCCGGTTTTGCCGGTGAGGCCCTGAACCAGGATTTTGGTTTTCCGGTCAATTAAGATAGACAATTGTCAGCCTCCAACGTGTTTAAGTCTTCAAGTTTTTTTGTTATTTTTTCGCGCCCCCAAGTAGAGCGCGGAATCCATAAATGCCCAAAGCGATCTCTTGTAAAAATCTGCGGGAATTTTGATACCTCTGCATCAAGCGCCCATACCCAGTCATCAACATTAGAAGCAATTCTCATTACTTCGCTTTCGGGTATCAGAAACATCTCGCCGATTTCACCACAATATTGGTATCCTAGGTCATCGCAAACTGCTTTGAACTTTGCGTCAACTTCGGAGCTATTATGTACAATGATATTTCTGATGTGGTTTAACAGAAGGACATCGCGCCAACCTATATGACAATTTTCGGCATCGACACCACACCGCGCTTTAATTTCAAGCGAAATATCTAATTTAGAAGACCTTAGTATCGGGCTGGCGGCTTCAACAATTAAATCAGCGATTTCTGTTACGCTCTTTTCGCGCTTGATCAGGCGCTTTCTTGCCTTATCGATTTCATTTTCAGATATGAAGTCAGGCAGGGCGAAAGCTAAATCAATAACTGTTTCTTCTAAAAATATATCAACCATTCCTAAGAAACGAATGATGTAATTCTCTAAAAAGAAAATTGATTGCCCCAAGTACTCTTTATGAAACGTCTCGTCGAAGTCAGGTTGATCCCAGCGAAACGCACGCGCTGCGCTGGTATGGTAAAAGCGAACAAATTCTGCCAACTCGCTTCTGCACCTCATGAAGTGAGTCAAAGCATCTGTAATTAACGCTTGACGCCCATCAAGAATGTCAGATTCTGCAGAATTTGTTGCCACGATTAGGCCTTCACCGCCGCGACAATCTTCTCGGCGGCATCATCCAAATCATCGGCAGCAATTACGTTCAGCCCGCTTTCGTTCAGCATCTTTTTGCCGAGTTCCACATTCGTGCCCTCAAGGCGCACCACCAGCGGCACTTTCAGGCCGACGTCTTTAATGGCAGCAATCACGCCTTCGGCAATGACATCGCATTTCATAATGCCGCCGAAAATATTGACGAGAATGCCTTTCACGGCAGGGTCGGCGGTGATGATTTTGAACGCCGCTGTGACTTTTTCAGTCGTGGCGCCGCCGCCGACATCCAGAAAGTTGGCGGGTTCTGCGCCTTTCAGTTTGATGATATCCATCGTTGCCATGGCAAGGCCCGCACCATTGACCATACATCCGATTGTGCCATCGAGCGCCACATAGGCCAGATCATATTTTGAGGCTTCGATTTCCTTGGCGTCTTCTTCGGTCAAGTCACGCAAAGCAGCAACATCATCGTGGCGGAACACGGCATTGCCATCAAAAGAAATCTTGGCATCGAGCACGCGGAGTTCACCAGCTTTGTTGACAATCAGCGGGTTGACTTCGAGCAGGCTCATGTCTTTTTCGGTGAACGCTTGATACAAAACCGGAAACAAAGCCTCGCCGTCTTTTGCGGCTTGGCCTTTGAGTTTCAGCGCAGAATTCAGCTTTTTAACATCTGCTGGCGTCACGCCCTTTAGCGGGTCAATCCCCAGCGTGATGATTTTTTCTGGCGTATCATGGGCAACGGCCTCAATATCCATACCGCCTTCGGTTGAAACTACGAAGGCTACTCGGCCGACGGAGCGATCCACCAGCAACGACAAATAAAGCTCGCGGTCGATCTGCGCGCCATCTTCAATATACAGCCGGTTGACCTGTTTGCCCGCCGGGCCGGTTTGTTTGGTGA
>JANMFT010000361.1:0-5592 GCA_031374255.1 Limoniibacter sp.
TCAACCAATGCACCGGCCTCCGATGGCATAGCCACGGCCACATCGATACGCTGGCCAGGTGCCAGAGACAGGCTTTCAAAGCCAAGTGGCACGGCAACAGGTTGACCATCATAGGCGATAATCTGCATGTCCGCGCCGCTGACCGATGGCTGGAAAATCCGTGTCACATCGGCAACCACAATCCGCACCCGCACCAGTCCTCCGGCAGGCGCTTCAAACACCGGTTCAATTTGCCAATTGGCTGTTGAGACAGTGCCAAGCGTGCCGCCATATGCCGAGCTTTTTAGCTTGGCAAACTCGATAAATTTGCCTTCACCATCCATGCGGAAATCCCGCATCAGCACCGGCAAATCCAAGTCAAAGCCAGCGTCCTCATCCTCATCAATAATGATAACGCCAGACAATCCGCGCGCCATTTGCTCAAGCGTGTTGCAATGCGGGTGAAACCAGTATGTGCCCGCATCCGGCAATTTCAGATTGTACCGATGGGTTTTGCCGGGCTCAATTGCACCTTGACTGATAAACGGAACCCCATCCTCCGTGTTGGCAACACGCAGCCCGTGCCAATGTACTGTGGTTGCTGCATCCAATTGGTTGGTCACATCAATGGCTGTCAAAACATTGCGTTTCATGCGCAAAACGGATGGCAGATTGGCAGCCCCGCCCACGCTGTATGAATTCATGGCTTCCGTCACAAATCCTGGCACGATTTCATGTGTTGCAGAAGCAGCAACAATAGTTTGATCGGGGGCAATCGCGGCCTTCGCGGCAAACCCACCTCCTGCCACGCCGCCTGCCACAAAAGCACTGCCGATCAGAAATTCACGCCGGTTGATCAAAAACTTGGTGTCCTAATATGACTTATTCACTCATATTATAAAATCTTATCTCAATTGACCAGTGCGGCGTTTCGTCGAAAGGCCGTCGAAATCAATATTTAAGCCCTAAGACATTGGTAACCGTAAAGCTGTATTGTTTGAATTCAACCTAAAGATTTGAGCTCATGCTACATCAACCTGAATCAGAATCTGCCTCAGCCGCTGCAGACCGTCGTCTTGCTGCCCAACCAACCAACCGCATTTTAGGTGCTGTTACGGCGTGTACAGGCGCAAAGGCTATTGTTTCAGCTGACTTAAACGCCGAAAATTTTCGCGAAGACTGGACTGTGTCGCGGTTTATTACTTTGGTGGCCCCGCAATCCAGAATTATCGGCATGCTTTACAATATCGAGCTACCTGATGAAGTCTGGAAGTCAGAAGGCGTTAATCGCGTCCGCTTTCATGTTGAACTCATTGGTGAAGTGAGCGATGACCCGGTAACCGGCCAAGCGATGTTCAGCCGTGGTATCTCGACATACCCAAATATCGGGTCACTGGCCCACCGTATCCGTTCAACAGACCTTGAAGCAATTTACCGCAACGACAGACCGGGCGTTGTTAGCGTTGGCGTGCTTTCACAAAACCGCGAATTGGCAGCAACAATCTCAGTCAATGAAATGTTGTCCAAACATTTTGCGATTGTGGGTTCAACAGGCGTCGGCAAATCATCAGCGGTGTCTTTGCTTTTGCGTAAAGCGATCAGCATTAAACCCGAATTGCGTGTTATCATTCTTGATCCTCACAATGAGTTTTCCCACGCTTTCCCAGATCTGGCGGTGACGCTCGACCACGATACAATGAAACTGCCGTATTGGCTTTTCAAACTGGATGAATTTTCGGAAGTTCTGTTTCGCGGCCGCGACCGTGTTCCGGCAGAAATTGAAATCCTGCGCGAACTGATACCGATAGCCCGGGCTCAGTATAAAGCCAGCGACAGCAAAATGACGGTCCGCAAAAATGTTGATCCCGGATCACTCACTGCTGACACCCCAACGCCCTATCGTATTGCTGACCTTATCCGTCTGATCCAAGAACGCGCGGGGCAGCTTGATAACAAAGATGAACGCCCGGCATTGCGTATGCTGCGGATGCGGCTCGAATCCGCAATCGTTGATGCGCGTTTCTCGTTCATGTTTGGCATGAAGCGCGTTGAAGATACGATGAATGCGGTTATGAGCCAGATTTACCGTGTGCCGGCAGAAGGGCGCCCGATTGCCTGTATCCAACTTGCGGGTATTCCTTCTGAAGTTACAAATTCGGTCGCATCAGTTCTGGCGCGCTTGGCATTCGACATGGCAATGATGTCACGTGGGGCCTATCATGTGCTTGTTCTCTGCGAAGAGGCGCACCGCTATTTGCCACGTGACGAAAAACTTGGCTTCCAGCCAACCCGTCAAGCCTTGGGCCGCATTGCCAAAGAAGGCCGTAAATATGGCTGCTACCTTGGATGCATCACACAGCGTCCGGGCGAGCTTGACCAAACAATTCTATCACAATGCTCGACCGTTTTTGCGATGCGTCTTTCCAACGAAAGCGACCAGCGCATTATCGGCACCGCAATTGGTGACACGTCGGCTTCAAACCTGGCGTTTTTGCCTACCATGGCTCAACGTGAGGCGATCGCGTTTGGTGAGGCCGTTTCAACACCCATGCGTTTGATGTTTGAACGTATTGCCCCAAGCATGCTGCCGTCAGCTGCTCTCGACCAAGACAGCAAGGCATCAACCGCAAATGGTGGTGAAGTCGAACTCACGCGCATTATTCACCGGATGCGTAACTCTGAGAACGAAGGCGTTGAGCTTGATTCAATCGACGCCATTGAAAACGAGTTGGATATGATTGACCTTAACCAAGGCTATCGCAACCAAAGAATGATGCAGGCACCCGGCGAAAGCATTTTGCGCAAAGACCGGCCTTCAGATGGCATGTCCGGATTTTCAATCAAACGCGAATATTGATTAAACAAAGCTCGAAACTTTTGAGTTAAATGAAGAAACCCACTTAAAAAGAGCGGGTTTTTTTATGCGATTACGGGATTGAGTTTCTCAGCACCGCTGCAACGCAAGCGGGAATTTGCCCATCCAAACCCGGAGGTTAGGCCGCGCATACCCGGTTACGGCCCGTGCGCTTGGCTTGATAAAGCTGCATATCAGCGCGCTTATAAAGTTCTTCCGCAGTCTCTTTATGATCCCAGATTGCCAAACCAATACTCATGGTGACGCGCAACTGCACATTGCCTGATTTAATGTTGAGACTTGAAATTGCATAACGGATGCGGTCGGCGAGTTTGAACAGGCTTTCGCGGCTCATATTGGGCGCAACAACAGCAAACTCTTCACCGCCAAGCCGCGCAACAACATCGTGATAACGGGTAAACTCTTGCAGGCAGCGCGCAATTTGGCGAAGCACCTCATCGCCCACATCGTGACCGTAGGTGTCGTTGACCTTTTTAAAATGGTCAAGATCAAGGATCATCAAACCTATCGGCTTATCAATTTTGCGGAATTGATCGAGATATTCATTCATCGCATCATCGAAGTAGCGGCGGTTGTGCATGCCCGTGAGGCCATCCGTCAATGCTTCATGTTCAAGCGTCACAGATCGCGCACTGAGGGATTCAGTGAGCGTTTGAAGTTTATCTTCCTTGCGCATTTGCGTGCGGATTGTTGGCAGCACAAATACAATGCCAATAATCAAACCGGCCAATAAAAATGTCAGAGAAAGATACGTGGCGTATGTCAGGCTTACAAACACGTCGTTAGTTACGACTTTATCAATCTGGCTAACCAGCGAAACCACTGCAAAAAGGCTAACCGCCACCGCGCCCATAAGCGCGAGCATCACAATCACAGGAAGCTCTGACCGGTGGATTCTCATACTTACGTCAACGGAAACTCGTTTACACTCTTAATACCGTCACATTTTCGGGTTTCGTTCGGGTTAACTTCGGCTGAGAAAACCGCGATAAATCGAATGAATTCAAACAAATCGCAGTCAATAAAACGTGAAAATACGGAAAGTCGGCCAGACTATATAATCTCAAAAGCAGTTTCAGGATTGGCATAACGCTGCCATTGAGCACCCATTTGTCCGCGAAACCATGTCCTTTGACGCTTGGCGTATTGGCGAGATGCAATAACGGCCAAATTAACCGCCTGACTTAATGGCAACTTGCCTGCCAGATAATCTCCCAATTCACTAACCCCAATGGCCTTCATGGCTGGTAATTGCGGGTTAAGCTTACGTGACAGCAACGCCGCAACTTCATCCAGCGCGCCTTTTTCAACCATTGCTTCAAAACGTTTTGCGATGTTTGCAGCGAGCAAGTCCCTTTCAGGATCAATCACTATTGCTTTCGTTTCGGGTGAATTCAAATCAACCAGTGGATTTGAAGTTTCCCTTTGCCACTCATGCAATGGCCGCCCGGTATGGCGCAATACCTCCAACGCGCGAATGATACGCTGGCCATCCGACGGATTAAGGCTCGCAGCTGAAGCCGCATCTTCGGTTCGTAGCTGCGCATAAAGCGACGCCGGTCCAAATGACTTAAGTTCATCGCGCAAATTCTGGCGCAGCCCATTTGGTGTGTCGGGTATCTCACTCAATCCGCCGGTCAGCGCATTGAAATACAAGCCGGTGCCGCCAACAAAGATCAGCGTACCAAATTCATCACGCAGCTGCGGCATAAGCTTTGTCACGGCCCGCAACCATGCGCCTGTTGAGAACGCTTCGCCCGCCTCAACAAATCCGTAAAACCTGTGCGGAGCTATGAGCTCTTCGTCCAATGACGGCCTTGCTGTCACCAGCCGTAAATCGCTGTAAACCTGCATCGAATCCGTATTGATAATCACGCCATTATAGTGCCTTGCCAAATCAATCGCTAAACTCGACTTGCCGCTGGCAGTTGGCCCCGCGATCAAAATGGTCTTATAGGCAGCCAAGCTATTGTCTCTCGTAATTATTTTCCAAGGATGTGTCTTGTCATGGCCATGATTGCAACCCTCATTGCCAAACCGCAAAGCCATAGCCTAGATGCAGATTTTTTACAGGATATTTCAACAGCCATATTCGCTCTCGAAACGTGCTGGCTCAGCGAGAATGAAGCTGTCGACATTGCGCTTGATGGCGACGCATTCGACCTTGATCTTGTCGACTACACCGAAGCCATGTTGCGTAGCGTGATCGGTAGCCGTCCGATTGATATTGCCGTTCAAGCTCCTGACCACCGCCGCAAGAAATTGCTTATTGCCGACATGGATTCCACCATGATCGAACAGGAATGCATCGACGAACTGGCCGATATGGCAGGCGTAAAAGACCACGTATCCGCCATAACCCGACGTGCTATGAATGGCGAAATCGCGTTTGAACCCGCCTTGCGTGAGCGCGTCGCTCTACTGAAGGGGTTGCCGGCTGATATTGTTCAAAGTGTTATAGCCGAACGCATTACATTGATGCCGGGCGGTAAAATGCTGATTGCAACCATGCAGAAACACGGTGCTTTTTGTGCTTTGGTGTCCGGCGGATTTACGTCGTTCACCAGCCCGATTGCTGCAATGCTTGGGTTCGACGCAACCCGTGCAAATATTTTGGAAACAAAAAATGGCCTTTTAACGGGAACTGTTGCCGAACCTATTTTAGGCATGCAAGCCAAAGTCGAGGCTTTGGAATTTTATTGCGCTGAACTTGGCATCATGACCACTGATGTGATCGC
>JANMFT010000364.1:0-12815 GCA_031374255.1 Limoniibacter sp.
AACAAGGCCTTCGATTGACACAAAAGTATCACCGGCTGCCTCACCCGAAAAACCTGTTATGCCATCGAGGCGGACATAGACCCCAGACGATGCGCTATCATAACGCGCCAAATCAAAGCCATCGCCGCCGTTTATGACATCAGCGCCAATACCGCCAAGCAGATTGTCGTTGCCGGTGCCGCCATCAAGATTATCCGCGCCACCAATGCCATAAAGATAATCATCGCCGCCAAGACCAAACAGATAATCGGCTCCTGCACTGCCAACAATGATGTCACCGAACCCGGAGCCAACAAGGCCTTCAATTGACACAAAAGTATCACCGGCGGCTTCACCTGAAAACCCTGTCACGCCATCAAGGCGGACATACACACCCGACGACGCGCTGTCATAACGCGCCAGATCAAACCCATCGCCGCCAATGATGAAATCTGCACCAACACCGCCGAGCAGATTATCGTTGCCCGCACCGCCATCCAGTGAATCACTGCCAATCAAGCCGTAAAGATAGTCGTCCCCGCCAAGGCCGCTCAAATAATCTCCAGCTGCATTGTTGGAGCCGACAAATATGTCGGCAAAAACTGAACCCACCAAACCTTCAATTGACACAAATGTATCACCAGCCGCCTCGCCTGAGAAACCAGTTATGCCATCAAGCCGCGCATAGATGCCGGACATTGCATTGTCATAGCGGGCAAAATCAAAGCCATCGCCGCCATTGATTGCGTCCGCGCCAAGATCGCCAAACAGACTGTCACTGCCGGCACCGCCAAACAATTGGTCTGCGCCGTCACCGCCATAAAGAACATCTTCTCCGGCCACACCATCATCGCCGCGGGGTGGCGGCGCAGTGAAATCCACGGACACATGGAGATCATATGAACCAGACGGCAGACCGGTGATATTATAGGCATCAACTTCGATATAGTAAGCACCTGAAGTTGTAACAGTATAGCTTAAGAATGAGTCCGTTGTATTGGTTGATCCCGGATCGCTGGAATTATCATCACTGGAGTTGAGCGGATTGCCCGCGCTGTCATAAAGCCTGACGATTGTATCAAAACTGCCGCCGTCAATATCCAGTGTGATCACTGAGCCAGCCGCTAATGAGATAACGTAAAACTGGTTTTGCCCTGCAGCACCATCAGCATAACGCAATGTCACATGCGGAACGGTCGTTGAATTGCCAATATTGGCGTTGCTGGCAAGCGAAAACAAATTGGTGAAATTAAACGCAGTTGCTGTCGTGTCATGAATATTACCGTGGTTGTAAAGGCCTGAGCCAAAACCAATGCCTGCACCGCCTGTTAGAACTTGCGTGTCTCCGGAGAGAACATCAGCACCTGCACCGCCGTAGAGCACATCACCGCCGCCAGCGCCGATCAAAATATCGTCGCCATTATTGCCGCGCAGAATATTGGTTACGCGGTTGCCTTCAATCGTGTCAGCACCAGAACCGCCCGTTGCATTTTCAATGATGGAGCGCGTGTCATCGTTGAACAGCAGCGCATTAAACACATTGGCGCGGGCAAAATTACCGGCACCAAGGTTGGCAAGTTGCGCGGCTGAAAATGTTGACCAGCTGCCGGGGGTCAGGTCGATGTCGAGAGCTGTTGTGTAATTTGACAGATCATAGGTGTCTGTGCCGCCGCCATCCCAAATGGTGCGGAAAATGCGGTTGGCACCCGGCGTGCCTTGGTCCACACCATTGATGAACATCTGGCCGGTGGTCGCGCTAAAGGTGTAGGTCGTTGCACCTGAATTGGTCACATAATCTGCGCCATACATGAATTGCAGCGCGGCAATATCGTACATCATCAGGGTTTGGGCATAACCATACTGCTCGTTTTGATAGCCGCCACCCGGATTCGCACCAATATAACCACGATACGTCATCACCGAGAATTCCATGGAATCACGGTTGGCATTCATGGTCACGCCGGGAACGCTGGTTATTGTGTCAGGCGAATGGCCGTGGGCAAGGCCCATTGCGTGGCCGGTCTCATGGATAATCGTTACCCATGTGTAAGAACCGATGACAGCCTGCGCCTCATAATTATTGGGGTTATACCACTGATGACCTTCATTGGCGGTGTATCCGGGAAAGCGGGCATCTGCTGTTGGCAAACCGCCACTAGTGCTCATCGCCAAGGCAAAATCAGCCTGTGTGGTAGAGCCGACTTCGGTGAAGGCGACATTGATGACGTTTGCATATGATTGGAAGATGACGCGCGCAGCGGCCTGATAAGACGCGTTGAACGGAGAAAAATTGGTCACATAGCTATTGTCGATGACCGGATTGCCCGCATTGTCCAAATACACTTCATAGGGCTGCGTATAGTAGGTGCTGCTGGATGGAAAAGAAAATGTCAGTGAGTTGCTGTTCCACCGCGTGCCAATCAAAACACCGTCAATATTATTGTCACCCGTACGGGTATTGAAAGCCTCACCATTGGCGGCGAACGGGTTACCGCTGCTGGCTGCGTTGAAGTTTCCCGGCTGAAATGCCGCCTGACCACAAAACCCGCACATAGCAAACCTCCAAAAATTTAAAATAACAGCTGACGCCTGCGTCCAACGTTAGTAAATCAGACTGACATTCAAACTCTTTTATTTGTGACTTTACGTCATATTGCTAGCCCAAGCGTATGACACTATCAAGTAAAGCCCGCACCAAATTGGTATTAGGGTAAAGGTCAATGTTTAGAGTTTTTATGATGAGGGCAATACACTGGCGGGGCGCGCTTAATATCCGGGGATGGTTGCTTTTAACGTTAGGTTTGTGGCCCACCGCATTATTGACGTCTCGTAGCGCTCATGCGGCTAGTTTGGAAATTATCGTTATGACAAGTCAAAAACCGGATAATATGGCTGGAAATACCGCGCGCCCGGGCCATTTTGCCGAACTTGAAGAGCTTGAAGCAGCCCGTAAAGCAGGTAGCCTTGCGGCCTACGACTTATTTTTGGCCCGGCACCCCAACAGCCGTTATGCGCCGGGAGCCCGCAAAGAGCGGGCTGCACTAGCCGCGAAGTAGGCCCTCACGCCACCATTACAAAATCGCTGATCGTCAGTACTGTGCCTGCGGTAACGGTGGCAAACAGGGTTTGTACCGCACCGCCAAGGCCGTCTGCATCATAGAACAGCTGACCGGTCGCCTGATTGTAGATGATGCGATCAGCTGCACTGTCTGCCATGCCAACTTGAAATTCTGCAGCATCCAATATTGCGCCAATGCCAGCAAATATGGCTTGGCTGAGCACGATGTCGTCACTGCCCGCCGCAAAATCACCAATCGTATCAACATTAGTCACCGCGTTTACAGCAGTGTTAAACACGAACTGGTCAGCATCTGCACCACCAAACAGGGTGTCATTGCCGAGTCCGCCATCCAGAACGTCATTGCCACCGAGCCCATAAAGGCCATCGGCTCCTGCGTTGCCTGACAGTGAATTTTGCAGATTATTGCCGACGAATGTGTCGTTGAAGCGTGAGCCGCTAAAGCCCTCAATAGAGGTATATATATCGCCAACCGCATCGCCGTAAGAACCGGCCACACCATCAAGGCGGGCATAGATTGCGGTCGAGGCATATTCATAGCTGGCAGTATCAATACCATCGCCACCAATCAGCGCATCGCCGCCTGCGCCGCCGTCGAGGGTGTCGTTGCCAGTGCCGCCATCAATATAATCCGCGCCCGCAAGGCCATAAACCGCGTCATCGCCTCCGAGGCCAAAGAGATATTCTGCATTCGAGTGACCAACGATGATGTCGTTGTAGTAGGAGCCGACAATGCCTTCGATTAAGTTAAACACATCTCCAAAGGCTTCACCGTAGCTTCCGGTATTGCCATCTAAACGAAGGTAAACACCGGAAGCAGCGCCGTCATAACGAGCTAGGTCGAAGCCGTCACCGCCGTCCAATCCATCTCCGCCTTCACCGCCATACAGCGAATCATTGCCAGTACCGCCTTCCAACACATCAGCGCCACCGAGACCATATATCAGGTCATTGCCGCCGCCTCCAGAAATGCGGTTGCTTATGAATATTGGCGGTGAATAGTTTTCTTGGTAAAAATTGCTCAGATAATAATAATCATTTTGATTATTATTTCCGATCAAAACGTCGTTAAATGCAGAACCAATAAGACCTTCGATGGAAATAAATACATCGCCGACGGAATCACCATACGAACCCGCGGCCCCGTCAATTCGAACATAAATGAGCGATTGAGCGCTGGAATAATCAGCATAGTCCACCGATCGGAAGCCAAAACCGTCTTCACCACCATCTAAAAGGTCAGCGCCTGAACCACCATCTAAAGTATCACTGGCATCACCGCCAAAAAGGTTATCGTTACCATCGCCGCCCTGAAGGACATCGTTTGCGCCGAGACCATAAAGGCTGTCTTGGCCAGAGCCGCCGCGCAATACATCGCCGCCATTACTCCCAACAAGCGTGTCATTGAACGCAGACCCTTCCAAGCCTTCAATACTGATGAAAGTGTCGCCTACTGCGTCGCCATAAGCACCTGCAACACCGTCAAGGCGTACATAAACAGCAGAAAGCGCAGTGATATAACTGGCTATATCTAATTCATATAAATAGCCACCATCCAATATATCTGCACCGGTTCCGCCAATTAGAAGATCGTCGCCATCATTGCCTTGTAGGGTATCATTCCCATCGCCCCCATAAAGAATATCGTTGCCGAAATTGATGTAGTAGTTGCCATCGCCAGACAAAATATCTGCTCCAGCACCACCATAAAGAATATCAGTTCCTTGCCCGCCATTTAGCGTATCGTTACCCGCCCCTCCGTTGAGGGTGTTATCGGCTGCATTACCCACAATCACATCGTTCCCGGATCCGCCAATCGCATTCTCAATCAGGGATCGAATGTCACCATTAAACGTGAGCGCATTAAACAAATTAGCGCGGGCATAATTGCCTAATCCAAGATTGGCCAATTGCACGGCTGAAAATGTTGACCAACCGCCGGGAGACAAATCAATGTTGAGATTGGTGGTGTAATTTGAAAGGTCGTAGGTATCGACGCCGTTACCATCCCATAATGTCCGGAAAATACGGTTGGCACCGGGCGTGCCTTGACCAACGCCGTTGATAAACATCTCGCCGGTGGTGGCACTGAAACTATAAACTGTATTGCCGGAATTCTCGTTGAAGTTTGCGCCATACATCAGCTGTAGCGCAGCAATGTCATACATCATCAAGGATTGGGCGTAACCATATTCTTCATTAATGTAGGGGCCGTTGACATCCGCACCGATATAGCCGCGATAGGTCATCACCGAAAATTCCATCGAGTCGCGGTTTAAGTTCATAGGGCCGTAAACGTTAGTTTCGTGGCCGTGCTTGAGGCCCATATTGTGGCCTAACTCGTGGATGTACGTCAGCCAATTATAGCCGCCGAGCTTAGGGGTCGCGAGGCTGGAACTTGGCCCGCTATTATCATAGGCCGTGCTGAACCACGAATCCCCAGACAGACCGGAACCCGGGCCGGTCGGATAATAGGCATAAGCGGTGCCAAAATTTGCGTTGGAAACCGCGCGGCCGATTGTTAAATCTGCATTTGTGTCCGATCCAGCGACAGCGGTGAATGTCAGGCCTGAAACCGCGGCAAACATTTTTGTTAAGATGGTTGAGACAGTGTTGATCATCTCAGTTGTCGGGGCGCGCCAGCCATTTACCCGATCAGTTTGAGCCTGTTCTGTAGGATCAAGGACAAATTGTGACGAGTTTGTAGGTATTCGCCACGTAAGTGCATTCGTTGTCCACGCGGTTCCGCTCAGCAAGCCATCAATATTATTGTCGAAGGTGCGGTTGGGAAAGCCGCCGCCGTTGGCTTGCATTGGCGTGATTGTGCTGGCCGCATAATTTCCAGCTTGAAAAGCGGCCTGATCACAAAATGAGCACATAAATTTTTCCTGGAAAAGGTTTATCGAGATTGCACCCCGCAAAACGACAGTGCGTGGCTGCCAGTATCAAGTAAACTTTAATATAGTCTAATATTGATTGGTCAAATTAGCGCACATTACATCGGCTCATTTTACATTGGCTCATTTTACATTGACTTTACGTCACCACATCGGGCGCACTCCGCCCCGACCTAACCTTGATCTCCGCCAAATCCTCCGCAGCCAGAATGATTGGGGCCAGCGCAGTGGCAACATCCAAACCAAGATCGCCGGTTTCCGGCTCATAGCGTTCGAGATACACCCGTAAGGTTGCACCCGATGTGCCGGTGCCGGACAGGCGGAACACAACGCGGCTGCCGCCTTCAAACAAAATACGCACGCCCTGGTTTTTGGAAATCGAGCCATCCACCGGATCAAGATATTCAAAATCGTCTGCTGAAGTGACTTTCAACCCGTGCAGCGTTTTGCCCTTAAGGCCCGCCATTTGGCCGCGCAAATGCGCCATCAGACCATTGGCGCTATCTGTATCAATGCCCTCATAATCATGGCGGGCATAGTAATTGCGGCCATAGGTTTTCCAAAACCCATGAACGATGGCTTGCATAGATTCGCGGCGCACGGCGAGAATGTTGAGCCAGAGCAGCACGGCCCAAAGCCCGTCCTTTTCGCGCACATGGCTGGAGCCGGTGCCTGCACTTTCTTCGCCGCAAATTGTTGCCATGCCGGCATCGAGCAGATTGCCGAAAAACTTCCAGCCAGTTGGTGTTTCATAGATGCCGATGCCGAGTTTGGCTGCCACGCGGTCAGCCGCGCCGGAGGTCGGCATCGAACGGGCGATACCGGCAAGGCCTTGGGCATAGCCGGGGGCAAGATGCGCATTGGCGGCAAGCATGGCAACTGAATCAGACGGCGTGACGAAAATGCCTTTGCCGATGATCAAATTGCGGTCGCCATCGCCATCGGACGCCGCGCCAAAATCCGGCGCGTTTTTGCCCATCATTTCGTCATACAATACTTTGGCATGAACCAGATTGGGGTCTGGGTGGTGGCCGCCAAAATCTTCCAAAGGAATGCCGTTGATGACAGTTCCTGCGGCAGCGCCCAAACGGCGCTCTAAAATCTCGGTCGCATAAGGGCCGGTCACCGCGCTCATCGCGTCAAACCGCATCCGGAAACCTGAGGCAAATAATGCGCGGATGGCAGGAAAATCAAATAGCTCGTCCATCAAAGCGGCATAGTCTTGAACCGGATCAACGATCTCGACAATCATGCCATCAAGGTTCTGTTTGCCTATGGTGTCCAAGTCCGGCGTGGCGACATCAGAAATTTTGTAGTGGCTGATTTTTTGCGTGACAGCGTAAATGGCATCTGTGATTTTTTCCACCGCCGGCCCGCCATTGGCCATATTGAACTTGATGCCGAAATCCTCATTCGGCCCGCCCGGGTTATGCGAGGCTGACAGGATAATGCCGCCAAAAGATTTCGATTTACGGATCAAATGCGATGCCGCTGGCGTCGATAAAATACCACCCTGGCCGACGATGACTTTGCCAAAACCTGCCGCCGCCGCCATGCGGATGCAGAGGCCAATGACATTGCGGTTGTAATAACGACCATCCCCGCCGATCACCAGCGACGTTCCCGCAAAGCCTGACTGTGCATCGAAAATCGCCTGAATGAAATTTTCGGCGTAATTGGGCTGTTGGAAATGCGGAACTTTTTTTCTAAGCCCCGATGTGCCGGGCTTCTGGTCAAGGTAAGGCGTTGTTGGAATCGTTAAAGTTGGCATGAGTTCCCCCGCTGCTTCAAACAAAGCAGTTTGTTATTTGGCAACAGAATGCGCGGGCGGCAACAAATCGCAAGCAGAAAAGCGCTGTTGGTAAAGGAAACTGCTTTTCAAATTGTATTGCCCGTGTTTCACGGGGTAATCAGGGGAGCATAAATTGGCTGAATTTCAAAAACAGAATATCGCGATTATCGGCGCGGGCATTATCGGCATTTCAACCGCGCTGAACTTGGCGCGGGCGGGCCATTCTGTCACCGTGTTTGATCCGCGCGGTGTGGCGGGCGGCGCAAGCTTCGGCAATGCCGGTGCGATGGCGGCCTCCAGCATTTTGCCGCTGAACATGCCGGGCTTGGCATGGAAAGCACCACAAATGCTGCTCGACCCGAAGCAACCATTGTTTATCAAATGGCGCTATCTCACCACCATTGCGCCATGGCTGATACGGTTTTTAAGCCATGCCACACCCGAGAAGGTAGCGGCAACATCACGCGCATTATATGCCCTCGTCGGCACGTCTTACCACGACCATCTCGCACTTTCCAAAGGCACACCAGCGGAAAGGTATCTTAAACCGTCAGACTATCTTTATGTTTACCATGACAAAGCGGCATTCGAAAAAGATGCGTTTGGCTACTCCTTGAAAAAAGCAGCAGGTGTCGCTTGGGAAACCATTGAGCCAAACAAGCTCAAAAGTTTTGACCCGTCGCTGGCCGAAACCGATGGTTTCGGCGTGCATTTTGATGGCGGCGAACACGCGATTATTTCTGACCCCGGCGAATATGTGGAAGGCTTGGCAGCTGGCGTAGTGGCCCTTGGCGGGCGGATTGTTAAATCCGAAGTGACAGACATTCGAATTGAAGCTGGCAAAGCTACAGGTGTTGTTGCAGGCGGGCAAACCCATGCCTGCGATGCGGTTTTGCTGGCGGCGGGTGCATGGTCAAAGGCGCTGGCGAAAAAGCTGGGGCTGAACCTGCCGCTTGAAACCGAGCGCGGTTATCATCTCGAACTTTGGGAACCAAATGTTGAAATGAAGCGGCCTATACTGGTGACGCAAGGCAAATTTGCCGTCACGCCGATGGAAGGCCGCATCCGCTGCGCCGGTATTGACGAGTTTGGCGGGCTGGAAGCAGGGCCAAGCCCTGAGGGCCCGGCGCTGCTTGAATATTGGATGAAGCGCTGCATGCCGGCTGTCAAATGGCAGCGCACGACCAATTGGATGGGCTTTCGCCCGACTATGCCGGATTCTGTTCCGCTGATCGGTGCCGCACCGAAAGTCAGCAATGCGTTTTTAAGTTTCGGCCACCAGCATTTGGGTATGACCGCCGGGCCGAAAACCGGAAGATTATTGGCGCAAATGATAAATGGCCAAAAGGTCAATGAGAATATGACGCCGTATGACCCGGCAAAGTGGGCATAGCTCAGTGCTTGGTTTGGAAACTGGCCTTGAGGTTTTGCAGCCTGCCACACTGATTTTGGATGCCATCGGTGTGGCCGCTTTTGCTGCAACCGGCGCTTTGACAGCAGCGCGCAAGGATATGGATATCACCGGCTTTGCACTTCTCGCCATTGTCACCGGCGTTGGCGGCGGCACGCTGCGCGATTTGCTTTTGGGCATAACACCGGTCGGATGGGTGGGTGACCCTTTCGCTGTGTTTTTGTGTATCGCTGTTGCTGCACTGACCTACGCCTTTTATGGCCGCCTTCAAAAAATGCAAAAAGCCATTGTCTGGTGCGATGCTTTGGGCTTGGCTCTGTTCAGCGTAACCGGTGCAAAACTGGCGCTTACCGCAGGTGCGGCGCCTGTCGTCGCCTGCGCGATGGGTGTGGTGACGGCTACATTCGGCGGCATTATCCGCGATGTTTTGAGCGCCGAAGTGCCGTTGATTCTGCGCCGTGAGATATATGCCACTGCCTCGCTGCTGGGCGCAGCAGTGTTTGTAACTTTACGGGCATTGGCTTTGCCAGTTGAACTGGCTTTGGCCGGTGGATTTATCGCGGCGTTTGCCTTGCGCGGATTGGCAATTGTCAATGGCTGGTCCCTGCCGGGAAAAGCGAGCGGCCAGCACAAAGACTAGACCTTTATTTTAGATTAGCACCGATAAATGTGACGGTAGCGCCGACCAATTTATCCAAAGTTTGCGGGCCGGTGAAAGCGTTAAACACGTGATCCATCTTATCGGTATATTTTTCTTCGGTGCCCTCATGGGCTGCCAGAAAGAGGTCACCTGTAGCAGGGGCAACCAGCGTATCATCGCTGCCGTTTACCACCATGAGTGGGCCCTTAAAGGCACTGATTTCTTTGGCGGGGTCGATGGCATACAGCCCTTCAAAGAACCCCTGTTTCAAGGCAATCTCCAAACCCCATGGCAGTTTGATTTTTTGCTCTTGATCGCCAACCTTCAATCCCGCCGCGACAACATCTGCACCAAGCAGACCGGTGAAAACATCAACCGGCTTTGCAACGGCGTTCCAAAGGACAACCGCATCGGGCGCGGGCGAGCGACCGGCAACCGCGGAAGCCACCAGACCGCCTTGGCTCCAGCCGATCACGGCCAGTTTTTTACCGTCAACGCGTGCATCGCCTTCGACAAATGCGATTGCTGCCAAGCCATCTGCAATTTGGCGCTCAAATGTTGTATCTGAAAACGCAATGTCTTTGCTGTCGCCGGAACCGCGAAAATCAATCCGAAGGCTGGCGTAACCAGCATCGCTCAAAAGGCGGGCAGTGCGCTTGAAAACGCCTTCATTGGCATCTTTGATCGGCAATTCATCGCGAACGCCGGTAAAGCCGTGAAACAACAACACAACCGGTTTTGGGCCATTATCTGGCAGTGCAAGCGTCCCAATCACGTTTTGGCCATCTACTTTAAACGAGACCATTTCTTCTTTCATGTCAGCTAAAGCCGGGGCAGCTATTAAAAACGAACTTGCCATTATCCATGCGATTTTCTTGATCATGTCCTGCTCCCAATGCCGCCGACAAAAAATAGACACCACTACGAAAGGATTTGCAATCAGTCTTTGATCTTCACATGCCACCATTTCGGCCTTGGCGTTACGTATGAATGATACTGCGGAGCAAGCGCTTTGGCTTTGGGTTTATCAAACGTGCCAAGCAACAGAGCGATCACCGGTTTTTCATCGATAGCACCGATGGATGATCCGCAATTGGGACAAAAAGCGCGGGATGACCATTCAGAAGAGCGGTATTTTGACGGTTCGCCACCCGGCCCTGTCCAACTTACATCATCGCGCGCAAATTCAACCCAAGCCGCCGTGAGTGAACCAGTATGGCGCTGGCACATTGTGCACGAACACGTATGCGGTTTAAGCGCCTCGCCCCGCGCTTCAAAACGTATGCTGCCGCACAAACAACCACCGGTATGTGTCAATTTTTTTGCCATGATTTATCCCAAAACGCGTTTTGCAATATTGAGAAAAACACCCGCCGCAATGGGCGTCAAGCCATCAGGGTAGTCATAATCCGGGTTATGAAGTTGCGGGTGGTTTTCGCCGCAGCCGAGATAAAACATCGCTGATTTTGGTTGGTGCGGTTTGCCGTCTTTTATAATCGCGTGGCCAAAACGGCCAAAATCTTCCGATGCTCGAATTGGCAAACCGCGCGCATCATGCGGGATGTGCAAAGCGTCGAGTGCGGCGCAGATATTATGTACAGCTTGCGGCGCATTCTCGCAGTGAACAAAAATATCGTCGTAAGTGATTTCAACTTTTAAACTGAAGTCTTTGGCGGCTTGGCGCACCAAAGCTTCTGCATTGTTCACCATGGCCGTCATTTCGCTATCGAGCAACGTACGCAGCGTCACAAATAATTCTGCATAAGATGGCGCAATACCGAACACCGGTTCTCCCATTTTCACGTGCGTCACAGTCGCAAGTGTGAAATCCGGTGCAGGTGGCATGCCCTTTGAAAGAGCGCTTAAGACTGGCATGAGTTTTGCCAAAGCGGGCATAGGCGAGACACCAGTCTCAGGCATGGAGGCATGGGCGGTTTTCCCGCGAAACTTCACCTTCATTCCGCGCGATGCGCAATTGGCAGGGCCGGGTGCAACCGACACATGGCCAAACGGCATGCCCGGCAAATTGTGGTACGCATAGACAAAATCCGGAATCAGCTGGTTGTAAGCCGAATCGCTAATCATGGATGCAGCGCCGGAACCATCCTCTTCGGCGGGCTGGTAAAGAATGATGATCTTGCCTTTAAGGGGGCGCTTGCGTGCAATGGTCATGGCAAGCCCAAGAAGGCTGACCATATGGCCGTCATGACCGCATAAATGCCCGCGACCGGGAATGAGCGAGCGGTGCGGCACGTCGGCAAGATCCTCAATCGGCAGGCCGTCGAGTTCACTACGAAACATCAAAATCGGCCCCGGTTTGCCGCTGTCAAAAACCGCCGCTAAACCATGCCCGCCAATGCCGGTAATCAATTGATCTGGGTTCAGCGCAAAGAGTTCAGCGGCGATAATCTTAGCCGTTTCAACTTCTTCGCGCGGTACTTCCGGCGCACGGTGAAGTTGGTGGCGCAGGCGTGTCAAACACGCAATTTCATCTGTGTTGAGCGGCATAAATAGCACCTGATTGTGAAGCCTACGGGCCAATCGTATTATCGCGGCACAAATTCAAACGCTATTTCCTTTTCTCTTCACATCACGTTCGCGTGACGCCGGGTGCTGACAAAGAACCTGCTGGCCGCCGTTTACGTATCTGTTGCCGTATGACCAATCCAAGCGGCATCATTTTACCAGCTGCTTTCATCTTCAAAGGAATATGCGTGTCCCATCCCGTTAAATTACTGTCCGTTGCCAGCGCTGTTCCGCCCCATATTATTGATCAGCGCGACGCAGCGATTGCTGCCCATGACGGGTTTTCGGCACGGTTTACTGATTTTGAGCGGCTTGCCAAAGTGTTTAAAAGCTCCGGCATTTTGCGCCGTCATCTGGTACGGCCGCTTGAATGGTATTTGCAACCGCTCGGTTGGTCGGAGCGCAACTCTGCCTACCTTGAAGGCTCGTGTGAATTGTTTGTCGATGCGGCCACAAAGGCACTGGAACAGGCAGGTCTTTCGGGCAGCGAA
>JANMFT010000402.1:0-13589 GCA_031374255.1 Limoniibacter sp.
TCATCGGCGGCAATCACATTCAATCCGCTTTCGTTGAGCATCTTCTTGCCGAGTTCGACATTGGTGCCTTCAAGGCGCACGACGAGCGGCACTTTAAGGCCAACGTCTTTAATGGCGGCGATAACGCCTTCGGCAATCACATCGCATTTCATAATGCCGCCGAAGATATTGACCAAAATGCCTTTAACGGCAGGGTCAGCCGTGATGATTTTGAACGCCGCCGTTACTTTTTCAGTGGTCGCACCGCCGCCGACATCCAAGAAGTTGGCAGGTTCTGCGCCCTTGAGTTTGATGATGTCCATCGTTGCCATGGCAAGGCCTGCGCCATTGACCATACAGCCGATCGTGCCATCAAGCGCCACATAGGCGAGATCATATTTTGAGGCTTCAATCTCTTTGGCGTCTTCTTCGGTGAGGTCGCGCAAAGCAGCCACATCATCATGGCGAAATACGGCATTGCCATCGAATGAAATCTTGGCATCAAGCACACGCAGTTCGCCCGCCTTGTTGACAATCAGCGGGTTAACCTCAAGCAGGCTCATGTCTTTTTCGGTGAAGACTTGATACAAAACCGGGAATAAAGCCTCGCCATCCTTTGCGGCTTGGCCTTTGAGTTTCAACGCCGAATTCAGCTTTTTAACATCGGCTGGCGTCACGCCCTTCAATGGGTCAATTGCCAATGTGATGATCTTTTCCGGCGTATCATGGGCGACAGCCTCAATATCCATGCCGCCTTCGGTTGACACGACAAACGCCACGCGGCCAACGGAGCGATCCACCAAAAGCGAGAGATAAAGCTCGCGGTCAATTTGTGCACCGTCTTCGATGTAAAGCCGGTTAACTTGTTTGCCCGCCGGGCCTGTCTGTTTGGTCACCAGCGTTTTGCCGAGCATTTCCTTGGCATTGGCCACCACATCATCAGCCGAAAACACCACGCGCACGCCGCCTTTGGCATCGTCCGGCAGTTCTTTGAATTTGCCCTTGCCGCGCCCGCCCGCATGAATTTGGCTTTTCACGACATAGACCGGCCCCGGCATGCGGGCAGACCATTCTTCGGCTTGTTCAACCGAATAAATCGCGACTCCTTTCGAGATAGGAATGCCGTATGTGTTCAGCAGCCGCTTGGCCTGATATTCATGGATGTTCATGGCAAACCCTTCAGGTTGCTAAAATTATTTGAGTGATGGAGCGAGCGTCTTGCAGGTCTCGCACAGCGATTTCACCGAATTGACCGATTTTTCAAACATCGCCTGTTCGGTCTTATTAAGATCAATCTCGATGATGCGCTCAATGCCGCCCGCACCAATGACGGTCGGCACGCCGACATACATATCTTTGACGCCATATTGGCCGGTGAGATAAGCGGCGCAGGGCAGGACGCGCTTTTTATCCTTGAGATAGGCTTCCGCCATCTGCACGGCTGATGAGGCCGGCGCATAATATGCCGAACCGGTTTTGAGGAGGCCCACAATTTCAGCGCCGCCATCGCGGGTGCGCTGCACGATTTCTTCGAGGCGGTCTTTGGTGAGCCAGCCCATTTTAACGAGATCGGTCAGCGGAATGCCTGCAACCGTTGAATAGCGCGTTAGCGGCACCATTGTGTCGCCATGCCCGCCGAGAACAAATGCTGTCACATCTTCCACTGACACGGAAAATTCAGCGGCCAGAAAATAACGGAAGCGCGCGGAATCTAATACGCCAGCCATACCGACAACTTTGTTGGCTGGCAGGCCGGAGAATTTTTGCAGCGCCCACACCATCGCATCCAGCGGGTTAGTGATGCAGATGACAAATGCGTTGGGCGCATATTTTTTAATGCCCGCGCCGACTTGCTCCATCACTTTCAGATTGATACCTATCAGATCATCGCGGCTCATGCCGGGCTTGCGCGCCACACCGGCGGTGACGATGCAAACGTCTGCTCCGGCAATGCCCTCATAGGAATTGACGCCGGTCAAATTCACATCAAAATCATCAACGGGCGACGATTGCGCGATATCGAGGCCTTTGCCCTGCGGAATGCCTTCGGCGATATCAAACAGAACCACATCGCCCAGCTCTTTCATGGCGAGCAAATGGGCCAATGTTCCGCCAATCATGCCGGAACCGATAAGAGCAATTTTGTGCCTCGCCATCGCGAAATCCTTCTTAAAATTATCCCGTAATGCCGTGGCTTATTGGCCTTGTGTGGCACTGATATTTCAAACCTCAACCAAAAATCCAAATAAAATTCAACTGATTATTTTGAAGTGAATAAATTCAATCGGTTAGATTGGTTTTGATTGACGTAAACGTCAATATTTATGGGCGGTTGAATTTCAAATCTGAACTTTCTTCATTTGGATCAGATCGAACTTGTTGCCAAAAGGGTCTTGGAACACCACAACTGACCCGTAAGCCTCGTGGCGCGGCGCTTCAAGAAACTGAACACCCTTTGCGGCAAAAGCAGCATAGTCGCGCGCAAAATCATCCGTTTGCAAAAAGTATGAGACCCGCCCGCCAGATTGATTGCCCATGACAGCGATCTGTTCTGCGCCAACAGCTTTGGCCAGTAGAAACCCTGCTCCGCCGCCGCTCGGTACAACCCGCACCCAACGTTTGCCATGACCCAGATCAGTGTCTTCAGCGAGCGTGAAACCCAAAACATCACGGTAAAATGCGATGGACTCATCGTAATCCTGCACAACTAAAGTCACCAAAGAAAGAGTAAGGCTCATTTGGATGCCCGCTTTATAGCTTTGACCTGTGGCCAATCCGCCCCGCGCATTTCAGTCAGACGCGATGCGGTGCGGGCAAATTCAAAACCTTCCGTGCCATGGCTAGAGACGTATAGCGCCTCGGGTTCAGCGGCAGCCGAAACCACCAGCCGCAATTGATTATCGTAAATCGTATCGATCAGCAGAATAAAGCGCTTGGCTTCGTTGCGCTCTGCTTCGCCCAAAACAGGAATATTGCTGATAAAAATAGTGTGGTGATTGCGGCAAATCGCCAAATAATCCCGTGCGGCGAGCGGTTTGCGGCAAAGGTCGTCAAATTCAAACTTTGCAACGCCCAGCACCGAAACGGGTACCACAACGCTCCGCCCGAGCACTTGCAAAACGACCGCTTCCGGGTTTGCGCCACGCGTTAAATCCTTGAAGGCCGCAACCAATATTGCGTCAGCCTGCGGCCCAAGCGGAGTAATATATCGCGCCGTTGCCGCCAACGTGTCCGCACGGTAATCATGGCCGCCATCAAAGGCCACGGTCTCAACTTTGGTTTCGAGTAATTCCAAAAACGGTAAAAATAATTCGCGGTTCAGGCCATCGCGGTAGAGGTTTTGCGGCGCAACGTTGGATGTGGCGACCAGCACCACGCCTTGCGCAAACAACGCCTCAAACAGGCGTGACAGGATCATGGCATCGGCAATATCAGTCACTGCAAACTCATCAAAGCAAATCACACGCGCCTCGGTGGCAATGGCCTCTGCCACCGGCACAATCGGGTCGGCCTGCTTGGTTTTGCCGTCGCGGAGCAACGCTCTGTGCGCGGTGATGCGATCATGCACTTCAACCATGAAATCATGAAAATGAACGCGGCGTTTGCGCGGGTCGGGGCAGCGCTTGAAGAAAATATCCATCAGCATGGTCTTGCCACGCCCGACACCGCCATGAATGTATAGGCCTTTGACCGGATCAAAAGACTGAACCGGTTTACGCGATAAAAACCATCCAAGTGCACTGGATTTTGGCGCTCGCATCGTTGAGCGCAGCACTTCAATCAAAGCATCCAACTTTTTGGCCAGATTTATTTGCGATGCATCATGTTCAAATGAACCTGAAGCAATTCGTTTTTCCAGCCAAATGGTCACTGTCGGGCTGGTCGATGTCACCGGAATATTTGCAACAAAAGAAGTGCGCATATTCATATGATGCGCACCCCAGTAATTTGATTACCGTGACAGGCTGATCGGCTGGCCGCCAGTTGTTGTGCCGTCAAATCGCGTGCCGCCTGACGAAAACAGGGTCGCAACCTGGTTGCCGTTCGAGTCTTTTAATACGACTTGGTTGCCGTTAACGGTCCAAGCGGACACTGCTGCGGCGTCGCCCGGGCAACCACGTGATGCCGCGCGGAACCCGCCAGACCATTTGGTTTTGGCCATAAACATCTGGCAGCTTGAACCCGCCGTTGTCACCTTCCAAGCGCCAACCAGAGCATCTTCCGAAACTGCAGGGCCACTTGCGGAGGCAACTTGCGTTCCAGCGGCAGGCGTAATTGGCGCAACTGTAGTGGCCGCCGGGGCGTTTGGATTGACAGGTGCATTCGGGAACTGCGTTCCGCCGGCAGCTGGTGCCACCGTGCCACCAACAGGCGCGAGCGTTCCCTGCTGGATCGTGCCTGCCGGTGCTGCCGGAAGCGGCGCTGGTGCGGGCTGGGTGGACATACTATCAAGCCGCGCTGACTGGCAGCCTGCCAAAACAAATGCACTCAAAGCAATTATACCAAACTGCCGCGCACAAAGAGCCAGAACCGGTTTCATATCATTCATCCCCGTAGATGGTCCGCGTCGAGCAGATTGCACCAATCAGTGTATTCCCTCAAACAGCATCATGGCAAAGTCAAGATGAACGGGCGATGAAGCCGCATTCGTGCCGGTAAAAGGCTTGGTTTATGCAAGGCTGTTTCCTAAGTTAACGGCACGAACAACTCTCTATCAGGCTGACACGTCATGACCCGCCGTTCTTTTTTTACCGCCATGGGAACTGTTTTTGCCGCCGGCACGGCTCTATTTACTGCCCGCGCTGCTGCCGGAAACCGTTATTATAGCGGGCCGGTGAGCGATCATTTTGATGGGACAAGTTTTTTCAACCCCGAAGGCATTCCACCGGGCGGGTTCACTGATTTTCTGCGCTGGCAGTTTAACGGCCTCAAACAAAAATGGCCTGAAACATTTCCCAGCCCGTTTCCCCAAGCCAAGCCTGCCCTGCAGGTGAACGGTGACAAACTGGTAGTCACTCATGTCGGTCATGCCAGCTTTCTGTTCCAAGCAGGGGCTAAGAATATTCTGGTTGATCCGGTCTGGTCGCAGCGCACGTCGCCGGTGTCTTTTGTCGGCCCTAAACGCGTCAATAACCCCGGTATAGCCTTTGATGATTTGCCGCCGATTGATATCGTTATCGTCACCCACAATCACTATGACCATATGGATATGCCAACGCTGACAAAACTTGTTGCCGCCCATAATCCTTTGATCATCACGCCGCTTGGCAATGATGCGATTATAAAATCCAGCATTCCCGCTGCGCGATTTGAGGCGGTGGATTGGGGCCAGATTTATGACGCTGCGCCGCTCACCATACATTGCGAGCCGTGCCATCATTGGTCAGCACGCGGGTCATCAGACCGGCGGCATGCGCTGTGGGCAGCCTTCGTGATTGAAGGCCCGGCGGGCAAAATTTATCATATTGGCGATACAGGTTTTCATTCCGGTATTAATTACAAAGCAGCGCGGGAAAAGCATGGCGCATTCAAAGTTGTGACACTTCCGATTGGCGCTTATGAGCCGCGCTGGTTTATGCAAGGCCAACATCAAAACCCCGAAGAGGCCGTCGAAGGGTTCAAACTGCTTGGTGCAGAATTGGCGCTTGGCCACCATTGGGGCACTGTGCAACTCACCGACGAGGCCGTGGAAGCACCGCTCGAAGCGCTTCATGCCGCTCTGGATAAAGCCAGTTTGCCCCGCGACAAATTTGTGGCTTTGCGGGCGGGGCAAGTGATCGCTGTTTAGGTCGTGGTCAATACTTCAACCGACAACACTGTCGGCAAATGTTGCGCAATTTCTAACCAGTTTTCACCATCATCAATGCTGGCAAAAACTGAGCCGCTATTGGTGCCAAAATACACTCCGGCATTCTCGCACGTGTCAGTTGCCATGGCTTGACGCAGAACGGTGAAAAAACACGCTTCCTGCGGCAAGCCGTTTCGCATGGCCTGCCAATGCGCGCCGCCATCTTTTGAACGCCACACCGCAGCCGAAGCATCCGGCGGGAAGCGTCCCTGCATGTCGCCGTTCAGCGGAAAAACATACAAAGTATCAGCGTCATGCGGATTAACGGCAATCGGAAATCCGAATGTTGAGGGCAGGCCATCTGTAATATCGGCCCAACTGCGCCCGCCATCGCCGCTGCGGTAAACGCCGTGATGGTTTTGCTGGTAGAGAATGTCGGTGGCGCTGGCTTTGGCAATGTTGTGCACGCAAAGGCCGGTATTGCCATTACGCGGTGCAGCAGGATGATCATGATGCGTGCAGGCTTCCGTGTTGGACAGACGGTTTCGGCTTTCAAAGGTTATGCCACCGTCCTCGCTGGCAAACACACCGGCGGCTGAAACGCCGAGCCACATATGTTTTGGGTTGTGTTGATCAATGGCAATTGAGTGCAATGTCAGCCCGACAGCGCCCGGGTTCCAGGTTTCACGGTCAGGGTGGTTGTTAAAACCGTCAACCGATTGCCACGTTGCGCCGTGATCTTGGCTTTCATAAAGCCGCCCGGGCTTGCAGCCCGCAAAGACTGTGCCGTTTTTATTATATGCCAACGACCATACGGCGTCGGCTGCACCATCAAATTCTGTCTCAGGGTCGCTCCAGCCGATCATCTTGGCAAAGTCAGCATCGTTCGACGCCCATTCATCCATCTTACCACGCGACAGTTTCGAGACTTTCCAGTTTTGGCCGCCATCCTCAGAGCGCCAAATGCCCGCGCCGTGCCAATCACCGCCGCCGCCCGCCCAAATTATGCCGGAAACAATATCGCCGACCACATGGTTGATTGGCCAGCCGCCGCAATGCGGGCCGCTCACCTTCCAGCCTGCGCGGTTTTCGTCTGAAGCGATCAAAAATGCGCCTTTGGTGGTGCCGACCAGAACTGTGACTGAGTCCATTGTGCTGTCCTCCGCTGAGTTGAGGGACGCTATCATATTGGCTTGGCATTTTGAACCGCGATTGCCGCACTGGTAATTCTGCTTGACTTACCGCATATGAGAGTGAGTTAACCGGCGTTTGAATATGTCCAATTCCATACCTTCTGCCCGCATGAACGACGCTGTTCCGTTTGCCCGTATGAACGGGCTGGGTAATACGATTTTGGTTGCCGATATGCGCGCGCGCGCAGGCACGGTCACCCCTCAAGCGGCGATTGAGCTGAACGCTAAAGCTGCAACCAAATTTGACCAGATCATGGTGATTCATGATCCAAAATCGTCAGGTACAGATTACTATATCAAAATTTTAAACTCCGATGGCAGCGAGGCGGAAGCTTGCGGAAATGGTATGCGCTGCGTCGTGCAGGCGCTGGCCGCAGAAACCGGCAAACAGAAATTCACATTTGAAACCCGCGCCGGGATCGTGACCGGCGTTGAACATGAAAACGGGTTGATTACGGTGGATATGGGCCGCCCGAAATTTGGCTGGCAGGATATTCCGTTGTCGGAAGAGTTTGGCGATACAAAGCAAATTGAGCTTGAAATTGGCCCGCTAGGCGCGCCCGTACTGCACTCGCCATCGGTTGCCAATATGGGCAACCCGCATGCGATTTTCTGGGTTGAGAATGATGTTGGGTCTTATGATATCGCCCGCTTTGGCCCGATGTTGGAGAACCATCCTTTATTCCCCGAGCGCGCTAATATCACTTTGGCAGAGGCAACTGGTGATAATCATTTTACGATCCGCACATGGGAGCGCGGCGCAGGCCTGACTTTGGCGTGTGGCTCCGCTGCCTGTGCGGTCGCGGTGTCGGCTGCGCGGACAAGGCGCTCGGATCGCAAGGTGACGATCGTGCCACCTTATGGCGGGCAATTGCTGATCGAATGGCTCGCCAACGACCATGTGATGATGACCGGGCCAGCGACGTGGGAGTTTTCCGGCACGCTGGATCCTCAAACCGGCGCATTTGAGCGCGAGCTGGTTTCATAGATCTTGCCACTTTCTGCCTTGCGATTTTCAGCCATCGCGGCGAAACACAGATTCAATAACTTCCATTAGAAAGCTGTCCTACCTTCATGGCCTTTGGTTTTATCAAAAAGATTTTCTCTTTCGGCAAAAAGGAAGAAGCCGCACCGGTTGAGGAAACCGAAGCGCTGGCTATTCAAGCGCCGGTTGTTGACTCGCCCGTCGAGGCACTGGAAATTGAGATCGCCGAAGTTCAGCTTCAGCCTATTGAACCGGCAATCGAATTTATTGAACCGGTCGTTGCCGCCCCCGAAATCGTTGCCCCTCCTGTTGAAGTGCCGGTCATTGCGAGAGTTCAAGCTGAAACGCGCAAACCGGTTGAGTTAAAACCCGTTGAACTAAAACCGGTCGAACTCAAAGCACGCAAAAGGCAAATCGAACCCGATCCTGTTGAAGTTGAACCATCAACGGCAGAACCTCAACCGGAAGCAACAAAGCCTGAACGACAAAAACTTGCAGTTGGGAAGTCAGTTGAGGCGGTGGCAGCGCCGGTTGAGGCTGCGCCTGCGCCAAGAGTTTCATGGTTCCAACGGCTCAAGCTTGGTCTTTCGCGCTCATCACGCGAACTATCTGATTCCATCACCGGCATTTTTACCAAGCGCAAACTGGACGAGGAAACGCTTCAGGATTTGGAAGATGTGCTGATCCGCGCTGACCTTGGCCTCGAAACGGCCATGCGCATAACTGACACTTTGTCGTCGGGCCGCTATGGCAAGGAAGTTTCGGGCTCAGAAGTGCGCGCCGTGATGGCTGCAGAAATTGAAAAGGTGCTTGGCCCAGTTGCAAAACCCTTGGAACTTGATTTGAGCCATAAGCCGCATGTGATTTTAGTGGTTGGCGTTAACGGCACCGGCAAGACCACCACGATTGGTAAGCTCGCCGCCAAGCTGACGCATGCCGGTTTGAAGGTGACATTGGCGGCGGGTGATACGTTCCGTGCGGCGGCTTTTGAACAACTCAAAATTTGGGGTGAGCGCACAAACTCTACTGTTGTCTCATCCAAACTGGGCGCTGACGCGGCAGGCTTGGCATTTGACGCTTATGAAAAGGCAAAAGCCGAAGGCGCTGATGTCTTGATCATCGACACAGCGGGCCGGTTGCAAAATAAAACCGAGTTGATGGATGAGTTGGCAAAAATTGTGCGTGTGCTTGGGCGGATCGATGCCGACGCGCCGCATACGGTGCTGCAAACATTGGATGCCACCACAGGCCAGAACGCGCTGAACCAGGTTGAGATTTTCAGGAACATCGCAGGGGTCAACGGCCTTGTTATGACAAAATTGGATGGCACAGCGCGGGGCGGGATATTGGTGGCCATTGCCGCCAAACATAAACTGCCGGTTTATTTTATTGGCGTTGGCGAGCAGATTGATGATCTTGAACCGTTTTCCGCCCATGAATTTGCTGAGGCGATTGCAGGCGGTAATGTTGAGGAAGGTATGAATGCGTGAGTGAAGATTTAGCAAATCCCGCCGACAAACCCGCCATGAACCCAATTCTTAAGCTCGTGCTTGAGCTTGGGCCTTTGATCGTGTTTTTCTTTGCAAACGCGCGTGGTGCGCAAATTGCAGCGCAGTTTCCGGCACTTGAAGCATTAGGCGGGCCAATTTTTATTGCCACCGCTCTGTTCATGGCGGCGACCGTGATTTCACTGGTTGTGTCTTATGCTATTGCCCGCACTGTTCCCATCATGCCGCTGGTCTCTGGCGCTGTGGTCATGGTGTTCGGGCTGCTAACGCTTTATTTGAAAGACGATACATTCATTAAAATGAAGCCGACGATTATCAATACGCTTTTTGGCACAACGCTTTTGGTCGGCCTTTATTTCGGCAAGTCGTTTTTAAAAATTGTGTTTGATGCCGCGTTTCAAATCGATGAAGCGGGATGGAAGAAAATGACCTTCCGCTGGGGGCTATTCTTTTTATTTCTGGCCGTGATCAATGAAATTGTATGGCGCAACACGTCGACCGATACGTGGGTGACGTTCAAGGTTTGGGCGGTGATGCCGATTACGTTGCTGTTTACGTTCAGCCAGTTGCCGCTGATCATGAAGCATTCAGTTGAGAAGAAGGAAGAGCTATAAAAGCCTCGCTAAACCACTTCGTCATTCCGGGGCTGGCTTCTTCAGCCGGAACCCATGCCAATGCGGTTTTAGAACGCGCACTTCTGCATCTCATAGTTTTGACAGCTAAAGGCATGGGTCCCGGATCTTCGCTTCGCTCATCCGGGATGACGAAACGAGATGCATCGGAAAAGCGACTTATCTAGAGCATCGTGCGGAAAAGTGTGAGCGGTTTTCCGCTTAAACGATGCGAAAAAACAAAGATTTAGAGCAGCAAATGGAGTTCATTTGAACTCCCGCTGCTCTGACCTCACCAATACTTCACCCAACTATCCCTTAAAGGGGAGTGGACAGTTCCCGTTCTCTCCGCTACGTCAGGGGTGCTTTGAAGTCGTAAGATTTCTAGCCAACCACGGGAGAGAGCTTTTCAATGCAAATTGAAAGGCCGCCGAAGGGGAAATCGCCCGAAATCTCTCAGGCCCATGTACCGTGGATTGGAAGGCACTCTGGAAAGTCGGGGCTAAAACCCCCGCGCCGAAGGTGTAAGTGTCCCTGACAGAGTTCCGGGGGTGCAAGTCTCTCAGGCTTCAGACAGAGGGGCGCAGAACTGCTTTGAGAAAAGCGGTTGTGCCAACCCGTGTCTGGAGAAGAGCTTTTGCTTGATGAAACACAATCCATAAAAATATTGCCACTTGAAGCCTTGCACATTACAGCGGGCGCTAAGTTTGGCGCGTTTGCGGGCTGGAACATGCCGCTCAGCTATCCGCTGGGCGTGATGAAAGAGCATTTGCATACGCGCAGCCAAGCTGGCCTGTTTGATATTTCGCATATGCAATTGGTGGCGGTTGAAGGCGCTGAGGCAAGGGCGTTCCTGGCCCATGCCTTGCCGCTTGACCCGGATTTGATGGCCGATGGCCAATCCAAATACACGTTTTTGCTGAATGAAAACGCCGGCATTGAGGATGATTTGATTGCCACGCGATTATCTTCAACGCGGTTCATGATTGTTGCTAATGCCTCACGCGCAGTTGAGGATGTCGCTGAATTACAAAACCGTGCATTTGGTTTTGATGTGACCGTTACCGCTTTGCCGCGTGTGACCTTGGCGCTGCAAGGGCCAAAGGCCGAGCAGGCTTTGGCGGCGGCCGGTATTACAAATTGCCCAAAGAGTTTCATGACCGCGAGCGAGCCACGTCCAAACTGGTTTCTCACACGCTCCGGCTATACCGGCGAAGACGGCTTTGAAATCGCAATCCCCTTGGAAGAGGCGGAAGCGTTTGCCGCCAAACTTACAAGCCAACCAGAAGTCGAATGGATCGGCCTTGCTGCCCGTGATTCGCTGCGCCTTGAGGCTGGGCTGTGTTTGCATGGCAATGATATTGATGCGGATACCGATCCGGTATCAGCGGGCTTGATTTGGGCAGTGCCAAAAAGCATTCTCCATGATGGTCTGTTTGTGGGCGCTAAAGCATTTGCCAAATTATTTGCAGACGGCCCAACTCACAAGCGCGTCGGGCTAAAAGCTGACGGTCGCCAACCGGTGCGCGGCGGCGTGTCACTGACCGATGAGCAGGGCAAACCCGCTGGCCGCGTGACCTCCGGCGGCTTTGGCCCCAGCGCAGAAGGGCCGGTGGCGATGGGTTATGTTCGCACTGACCTCGCCGCAATTGGCACGCGCGTTTTGGCTGATCTGCGCGGCAAGCCAACGCCGATGATTGTTTCACCCCTTCCTTTTGTTCCTCATTCCTACCGCAAAGGCTAAGAACATGATTTATTTTACTGAAGACCACGAATGGATCCGCGTTGAAGGCACTATCGCAACCGTAGGCATAACCGATTATGCGCAATCACAACTCGGTGATCTGGTGTTTGTGCAATTGCCCGATGTTGGCGCGAGCGTAGCCAAGGGTGATGCCTCGGTGGTGGTGGAATCCGTCAAAGCGGCATCTGATGTTTATGTGCCAGTCAACGGCATAGTGACGGCCACCAATGAGGCTGTGGTGGCTAACCCCGAACTCGTAAACTCTGCGCCCGAAGGTGATGGCTGGCTGTGGCAAATGTCGCTTGCCGACACGGGCCAGCTTGACGGGCTGATGGATGCCGCCGCTTACGCCAAACACATTGCTTGAGGCCAAAAACATGAACATGATTGCAAAAGAAGCTCCATTCGAAGCGCGCCACATCGGCCCGTGGCGTGATGACCAGCGCGCGATGCTGGCAGCCCTTGGCGTGCCAAGCGTTGAGACTTTGATGAGCCAAACCGTGCCGGGAAATATCCGGCTGAATGGCTTGCTCGACTTGCCGGAAGCCGCCAGCGAGGCCGGGGCTTTGGCCGAACTTTACGCTATAATGAAGCAAAATGTGGTTTTGAAAAGCCTGTATGGTCAAGGCTATCACGGCGTTGAAGTGCCGCCTGTCATCCAGCGCAATCTGTTTGAGAACCCGGCATGGTACACAGCCTATACGCCGTACCAAGCCGAGATCAGCCAAGGCCGGTTGGAAATGCTGTTCCATTTCCAAACGCTCATATCTGAGCTGACCGGACTTCCGGTCGCATCGGCGTCATTGCTGGATGAGGCAACGGCGGTGGCTGAGGCTGTCGGCATGGCCTACCGCCATTCCCGCGAAAAACGCACGGGCATTGTGCTCGCGGGTGATGTGCACCCGCAAACGCTTGATGTGGTTGTCACCCGTGCAACTCCGATTGGCATGACTGTGGCAACAGAGATTGACGCCAACACCGCATGCCTCATCGTGCCTTGGCCTGATACGCATGGTGTGTTTGGCGATCATTCCGCCGCGATTGCCAAGGCCAAAGCAGCCGGTGCTTTGGTGGTGGCAGTGGCCGATCCGCTGGCGTTGACGGTGCTGGCATCGCCTGCCTCATGGGGTGCGGATATCGCTGTGGGTTCGATGCAGCGCTACGGTGTGCCGATGGGTTTTGGCGGCCCGCATGCCGCCTATCTGGCCGTGACAGAACCTTTGACTCGGTTGATCCCCGGGCGGTTGGTCGGCCAGTCGGTTGATGCCAAAGGGCGACCCGGTTACCGTTTGGCGCTGCAAACCCGCGAGCAACATATCCGCCGCGAGAAAGCGACGTCCAACATTTGCACCGCGCAGGCTTTGCTCGCTAATATGGCAGCGGCCTTTGCCATTTGGCATGGACCGGAAGGCCTTGCTGCAATTGCGATGCGCGTACATCGGCTCGCGGCGCGGCTTGCTGAAGCTGCCGGTGTTAAGGCTGCGATTTTTGACAGCGTCAAAATCAAAGTGAGTTCTTCGAAAGCCAATGTCGAGGCCGCTGAGAAAGCCGGTTATCTGGTTCGCGCTTTTGATGAAACGCATATCGGCGTGACGTTTGATCAGACATCAAGCGAGGCTGACTTGCAGGCGATTGCCAAAATTCTTGGCTTTTCGATCCCCGCTGAAGCCAAATCACTTCTACCAGCGCCCCGCGATGCGTCACGGTTTTTGACGCAACCGATTTTCCATTCGGCGCGGTCTGAAACCGAAATGATGCGGCTGCTCCGCAAACTCTCCGAC
>JANMFT010000407.1:0-15180 GCA_031374255.1 Limoniibacter sp.
CCTTGCCGCATTGACCACGCAATAGCGAGCGCGGCGGGAGTATAGCCCTTGGCACGTGCAAAATCGCGGAACCGCGCCAAGGCTGCGCGGTTTTTATCCCAGTGCGGGTTTTGAAAGCGCGGATTGCTGAGGCGGAAATCACTTGCTGCAAGCCCCGCAACATTCAAATCAACATCACCGATGGCCCCGCGCGCCAATGGCGAAAACGGGACAAACGCGACACCATTACGGCGGCAGGCTTCGATCATGCCAAGTTCCGGCTGGCGCGTCCAAAGCGAATATTCACTTTGAACCGCACGCACGGGGCCATGGTTAAGCGCATCCTCCAAAGTGGCAGGTGCAATTTCTGAAAAGCCTATACCGCCAATGAGGCCTTCATCGATAAGGCCCATCATGGTTTCCATAATGTCAGAAATCGGACGCGCGGCTTCACGGCGATGGATATAAAACAGTTCCACGCGGTCGAGGTTGAGACGCTTCAGAGAGCCGAGTAAGCACTCGCGCAAATAGTCCTTGGCATTATTGGTGCCGCGCGGCTCACCCGTTACAATCCCGGCTTTGGTTGAAACCACAAATGGATGTCCGGGATTGGATTTCAGCCATTTGCCCAAAATCTCTTCCGAGCGGCCATTGCCGTAAATATTGGCAGTGTCCATCAGCGTTACGCCGAGTTCGGCGCAGCGATCCAATATGGCAAAGCAATCGGCATCCGGTGCACCACCATAGGCTCCGGCAAAACTCATGCAGCCAAGGCCGATGGAACCAACCACCGGCCCGTTTGCCCCAAGCGCACGCTTAGGTATCACTTTTATTATGCCTCAGCAGGTGCTGCGACTTCGGCTTCCGGCGCAGCTTCAACTACTGGAGCAGGCGCGGCAGCGGCGGCGGCGGCAGCTTCAACAGCAGCAGCTTTTTCTTTGGCGCGCTCAACGGCTTTCTTGCCCGGCAGTGCCTTGTTCGGGTTATTTTTTGCTTCGCGGGTGCCGAGGCCAGCCTCGGCCATAAATTTCAAAACACGGTCGGTTGGGAGCGCGCCTTGGGACAGCCAATGGTTGATACGGTCAGCGTTCAAAACCACGCGGTCAACGGCATCTTTGCCGAGCATCGGGTTCCAATGGCCGACGGTTTCAATGAAACGACCATCGCGTGGCGAACGCACATCGGCAATTACGACATGGTAAAACGGACGTTTTTTGGAACCGGCGCGGGCGAGACGAATTTTAACAGACATAGAGTTCTCCAGAGCAAGATTGATAAGTTGGTTGGGTTTATGAAATCATCGCTTTACGAGATCGACACCGGTTTTTCCGGCGGCGACGGCCTCGTGATGGTGGATGACTTCACGGATAATGAAGTTAAGAAATGTCACCGCAAAATCCGGTGAAAAGTTTGCATCCTCGGCAATTGCGCGCAGGCGCTTGATCTGCTCGCGTTCGCGCACCGGATCGCCGGACGGTAAATTATGTTCAGCTTTCAAGCGGCTGACAGTTTCTGTGCAACGAAACCGCTCAGCCATCATATAAAGCATCGCCGCATCAATGCGGTCGATGGATTGGCGCTGCTCTTTCAAAATCTCACGGGCGCGGGCAACGTCGGCATCAGAGATTTTTGCGTCTTTCGAAAAGGGCTCGGTCACTTTTTCGGCCCCTTGGGAAGGCCGGGCAATCCGGGTAAGCCTTTAGGAAGCCCCGGCAAACCGCCGCCTCCAATATTACCGCCCATGCCGGGCATACCACCCGGCATTTTCATGCCCGCAGCTTCAGCTTGTTTTTGCAAAGCCGCCAGTTGTTTCGGATCCATTTTCGACAAATCAGGCATACCGCCCATTCCGCCGCCGCCGCCCATCAGGCCTCCCATGCCCATTTTGCTGGCAAGGCCGCCCACCATGGAGCGCATCATACCGCCGCCTTTGCCACCCATCTTTCCTCGGCCGCCCATCGCCTTCATCACGGTGGCCATTTGCAAATGCATTTTGATGAGTTTGTTGATTTGGGCGGCATCGGTGCCGGAACCCTTGGCAATACGCTGTTTGCGGCTGTGCTTTAAAATATCGGGGTTGGCGCGTTCGGCCTTGGTCATCGAGCCAATGATTGCCAACTGGCGCTTGATCGATTTATCATCAAGACCAGCACCCGACATTTGGTCTTTCATGCCGCTCATGCCCGGCATCATGCCCATCAGGCTGCCTAGGCCGCCCATTTTCTGCATTTGGCGAAGCTGGTCGGCAAGATCATCAAGATCAAATTTGCCTTCCTGCATTTTCTTCGCCATGGCGGCTGCTTTTTCTGCATCGATGTTTTCGGCGGCAAGTTCAACCAGCGATACAATATCGCCCATGCCCAAAATGCGGTCGGCGATACGGCGCGGGTGGAACTCTTCCAGCGCATCCATTTTCTCGCCGGTGGCAACAAGTTTGATCGGTTTGCCGGTTACCGCGTGCATTGAAAGTGCAGCACCGCCGCGTCCTTCACCATCCATTCGGGTGAGGACGAGGCCGGTAATGCCAACGCGGTTGTCGAAATTACGCGCGAGGTTCACCGCGTCCTGGCCAGTCAAGGCATCGGCCACCAGCAAAATTTCATGCGGGTTGGTGGCATCGCGAATGGCGGCCATTTCGGCCATCATCGGCTCGTCGATGGAGGTGCGACCGGCGGTATCAAGAATGACAATATCTTTACCGGTGAGCTTTGCGGCTTGAACAGCGCGCTTGGCGATCTGCACCGCATCTTGGCCGGGAATAATCGCCAGAGTATCGACATTTGTCTGCACGCCAAGCTGGCGGAGTTGCTCTTGCGCGGCAGGGCGGCGCGTATCGAGCGAGGCCAAAAGCACGTTTTTTTTGTCGCGGTTTTGAAGCCGCAAGCCTAATTTGCCGGAGGTGGTGGTTTTACCAGAACCTTGCAAGCCCACCATCATAATCACGATCGGGGCAGGTGCGTTCAGATCCAAGCCTTCGCTGGTTTCACCCAGCATCGCCACCAATTCATCGTGGACGATTTTGACAACCTGCTGGCCCGGCTTAACGGATTTAAGAACCTCAACCCCGACGGCCTTTTCTTTGACACGGTCGGTAAAGCCGCGCACGACTTCGAGCGCAACATCAGCCTCAATCAGCGCGCGGCGCACCTCGCGCAAAGCCGCCGCCACATCCTCAGCCGAAAGCGCACCACGGCCGGTGAGCGTTGAGAGGATTTTGCCAAGGCGGTCTTGCAGGCTTTCAAACATAGGCGGTCGCGTCTCCAAATTGCCACATAAACCACAAAGCATTTTTTCACCCGAGGGCGCATCGCGCTGTCGGGTGTTGGCCTCCGCAATCAAATTTAAAATCCGCTGCGGTCGGCTGCTCGGCTTTGTGGCGTTGCAGAATGTGTGGCCTATGCGCGGGCGGTCGGGAAAAGTCAAGAATGCGCTTAAAAACAAAAAACCCGCCGGTTTAAGGCGGGCTTTCGTTTAGTATGTTGGGGGGAGATTAGAGGCCGATAATATCAAAGACCTTGAATGAAGGGACGCATTTTTTCTGCGTTACGGGCTTCAAATGCGCCGATATCTTCGAGCTGGCGCTGCGAGAGATTATTAAGGGCGCGGGCAGTGGCCTGACGTTTTGTCCAGTCACGGAGTGTTTTAGTGATCGTCATATCGATATCCTTTCAAGGTTCAAAGGCATGGCAAGAACTCTTTTGCCTGTGGTCTTTGTTTCGACATGACACATATGCGCCCTATTCAACCGATTTAGGAGGCCAAGCTTTGCAAGCCAGCCATGCAAATGTTGCAACGCACAATAAATAATTTATGCACCTTTTTATGTGTCTGTTAACCAATGACAAACCATTTTCATGCTGGCAGAGTATAAGCAGTAATCAGATGAAATATCCGCTAGGAGATAATTAATGGCATACAAAACATCAGCCGCAATGCTGGGCGCAATCGCCTTTGGTTTTACGATGGTAACGGGCGCTGAAGCCGCTAAATGCTCCAATGATGGCGCAGCTTACGGGCAATGGCTTGAAGCTTTCAGCGCACAAGCTGCGGCACAAGGTGTGGGCCAACGCGGTCTGTCGGCTCTGGCCAATACACGTTATTCAAAGGCAACCATTTCTGCTGATCGCAATCAGAAGAGTTTCAAACTGTCATTTGACCAGTTTATGAAGGTGCGCGGCGGCGCGGCAATTATTTCTAAAGGCAAATCGCTGAAAAAATCGAATGCCGCTTTGTTTGCCAATCTTGAAAACCAATATGGTGTTCCTGCCGGTCCATTACTGGCGATCTGGGGCATGGAAACCGGCTTTGGCGGTTTTATGGGCAGCGAGAACGTGTTGTCGGCCACTGCGACCTTGTCTTATGATTGCCGTCGTTCGGCATTTTTCACCGAGCATCTTTATGCCCTCCTGAAACTGATCGATAGCGGCGCGGTATCTCCTGATGCCAAAGGCGCAAAGCACGGCGAGCTTGGCCATACTCAGTTTTTGCCAGCGAACGTTTTGCGCTATGGCGTTGATGGTGATGGCAATGGCAACTTGAATATGAATTCAAAAGCTGATGCTTTGGCGTCAACTGCCAATTTTCTGCGCGGCAAAGGTTGGAGCGGCGGCGGTGGCTATCAGCCCGGCGAAGCTAATTTCGGTGCTATCCAAGGTTGGAATGCCGCGTCGGTTTATCAGAAAGCTATTGCTTACATCGGTGCTGAAATCGACGGTTAATCGTTTGCTTCAATAACCGTCGCAATTGGTTGCGACGGTTAAATTGTGCACTTAGAGCAGCGGGAGTTCAAATGAACTCCATTTGCTGCTCTAAATCTTTGTTTTTTCGCATCGTTTAAGCGGAAAACCGCTCACACTTTTCCGCACGATGCTCTAGAAACCGTCGCAATTGGTTGCGACGGTTTCCTGCACACTTGAAATGATTTGCTTTCCAGCGAACACAAATTTCTCAGATGTCATCATGGCTGAAGACGTAAATGTGTAGCAAACAGAGACTGTAACCGCGTCTGCGGTGTCGGCTTTGATTTTGTGGCGGATTGACCCGCCTTTGATGGCATCTGCCCATTCATCCAAGCTGGCAACAAATTCAGCGCTGGTTTGGGTGACGCCTATATCTTTTAGTTCAACAGTTGCCTCGGGTGCCAGCAAAGCAGCGATTTCTTCGCGCTCAACTGCGACCAAGGCATCATACCAGCGGGACATCAGGCCTGAATGGTGATCTCCCGCCCATACCGGACTGAGAAAAATTAACAAACCGGCAAACAGTCCCAACGAATGTTTCATTCGGCAGCTTCTTTCATCTGTTCCAAGTCAGGCCGCACAAAATCGCCCGTTGCGGGGTTCATCGCCCAAAGTTCGCCGGTTTCAATATCAAACCAAGCGCCATGGAGTGCCAAACGACCCTTGCCTTCCAGAATAGACACACAGGGAAAAGTGCGCAAATTATCAATGGAGCCGCGAATGGATGCGCGCTCTAGGGCTGTCTGGCGTTCGGTTGGCGTTAGGAATTCTGAACTGTTAATTTTGGCAGCGGCAGGGCCAAGCAGGCTCATCCATTTACCGATAAAATCACCCGGTGAAAATGGCCCCGCTGAAGGATCAAGCGCAGCCTTGATACCGCCGCAACGGCCATGGCCAAGCACCACAATATGGCGCACTTTCAAAACCTGCACCGCAAATTCCAGCGCTGCCGACGTTGAATGGTAATGATCATCGGGCGCATAAGGCGGCATGAGATTGGCGACATTTCGCACGACAAACAACTCACCCGGGCCTGCATCAAATATGATTTCCGGTGCCGCGCGGCTGTCGCAGCACGCAATCATCATTATGTCAGGCGACTGGCCGTCCTTTGCTAAATCACGGTAGCGTTGACGCTCTTGGCTATGGCGGCCTTGGATAAAGGCGCGATATCCGCTCAGCAACCGCTCCGGCAAAATGCTGCTCATATTCGCGCCTTGAAACCAAAATACATTGTGCTCTTTTGCGCCGGAAAGGGCGTGAAAAGCAAGCTGTCAGACAAAGATCAAAAATGCGCGGGTCTCACAACCGATACATTTTGCACAGTGATCACGCCAATCTGGTGGCCGATCAATTCAAAAACATGTTCCAACACGGTGTTGCAAAGCTCTTCGTCCAAGATGCAAATCACATGCACCATTTGCCCGGTATCGCCCAGCATTCCGTCATTATCCCATGCGCCTTGTGTGCCGCGACCAGCCAAAGCAGGCAAAATTGTATAGCCGCTGACTTTATCCTGATCGAGAATTTTGCGCAGCCGAGCCAGTATGGGGCGTTCGCAAATGACGTTGAGTTGTTTTTTTGGAAAGGTTTGCATGATTTTTACCCTGCAATCAATTTTGCGATTTCGCTATAAATGGGAATGCCGATGGTTAAGTTCATCGGGAAGGTGATGCCAAGCGATAGCGTCAGATAAATCGACGGCCGCGCTTCGGGAAGCGCCAAGCGCATGGCTGCTGGAACGGCGATATAAGACGCCGAAGCCGCCAATGTCATCAACACAGCAAGCCCTCCGGTGGAGAGCCCCGCCATCACGCCAAACGGTATGGCGAGCGAGGCTGAAATAAAGGGCATCACCAAAGCAAACGCGATCAAGCCGCCACTCATGCCTTGCCAGCCGTTTTTCACGCCGCGACCGGCGACTGCACCCATATCCAGCAAAAACAGGCACAGCACACCTTTGAAGGGCACGGTGATGAAACCTTCAATATCTTTCATGCCGCTGTCGCCAGTAATGGCACCAATAATAAAAGCGCCTGTCAAAACGACGATTGAGGAATTGAGAAATACCTCTGACATGAGTTCTTTTTGCTCAGTCTTTTTGCCGGATGCTTTACCTGCAATATAAAGCGCGACCAATATCGCCGGTGTCTCCATGATGGCGGCCACGGCGACGAGAAAGCCTTCATATTCCAGCCCGACGGATTTCATTGCGGCTGTTGCGGCAACAAACGTCACAATTGAAATCGAGCCGTAATGCGCAGACACCGCAGCGCGGTCTGCCACCGGCAATTTGGCCATAATACCGAGCAGGCTATAGGCAATTACTGGAATGGCGGCTGACAATATTGCGCCGCTGACAAGCGCCAGCAACAGATCAGACCCAAGACCATGCGCGGCAGCAGCAGCACCTCCCTTAAAGCCAATGGCCAGCATCAAATAAATTGACAGCGTTTTAGCAACGGCTTCCGGCAAAGTGAGGTTGGAGCCGAGCATCGCACCGCCAAAACCGAGAACGAAAAACAAAACTGGCGGCGATAGTAAATTAATAGTGGCGAGGTTGAAAAAGGCGTCCATGAAAGCGGCAATCCTGAAGTCAATTACCAAAATCTATGGCTGTCTTTATGCCCAAATGGCAATGGGAATGTTGAAACTGTCCAGAGCCGGTTGCGAGGGAAATGATTGGGCAATCCCTTTTTCGATACGCGTTGCTGTGACCAAACAGGCTGCGGCATCAATGATATCGTCTTGAGCCGCGCCTTTGATTTTGGGCCAGTTGGTGGGAGGCAAGCCAAGGTTTTTCAATAATTGTATCCGTTCATCAGCACCTTCGATTGTCTTTTTGGCACATTCTAACGATGAGCCTTTGAGAGTGCGAAAGACTAATTCCGGGTGGGTTTCGAAAATACGCGCCCTCAAACCGCTATTGGCTTGTAGCAACTGATCTATCTCGCGCACTTTTGGAAACAGGAAAAAACCTTGCTTGGATATTTTGCGTGGCGGGTCAGACGTTTCAGAGGCGAGGTTGCAAGCTTCGGGATAAGTTGTTGCATAAACCGCTGACCGTGACGGGATTGAAAAAACAGATGATTTGCGTTGACCGAGCAAAGGCCTGATCAAACCTTCAGGCCCGCGTCCACCTGCACCAACTCTGTCGGGCAGGCCAATTGGCATGTCAACGGCGATGATGGCAGTTTTGAAGTGATTAATAATTATCTCGAAGTTCGCAAACACTTCGAATTGCAACGCAGAATTTTCCTGCCAGCACGCAACCCAACCCGCCTTGCAACCATCAATTCCGACAGATAGCAATTCCCTTACCCCCACCCTCTATCCCTCCCCGCAAGGGGGGAGGGGGAATTTGACACCGCTTTTTAATTATTAAATTTGATATCAAGCACAAAATTTATAAAAGAAAGTACGGTGTTTGAATCTCCTCCCCCTTGTGGGGAGGGATAGTGGGTGGGGGTAATCCAAGCCCGTTGAATTCAAATTATTTGAACCAAAATCTGTTCTGCACCTGGACTTATCATATCCCGCAAACACTCCGGCTCAAGGCTTAATTTTTGATTTTGATCAGCGTGTTTGATTGCGGTTAGCACTCCGCTTGCGGCATGATTGAGTGCAGTGTCAGCCGCAATACCGTTGATCAAATTCCCAACAAACAACGCTGCCAGCATATCTCCCGTGCCATTTGGCGTTGGGGTCAGCGCGTCGTGGCTTATTAAGTAATTGCTTGACTGTGTTATCAATAAATTGCCAATTTTGTTTGGTGCCACATCCACCGATGTCACCACAACATGGCGCTTGTTTAACGCTCTGGCGGTTTCGATAATGTCGCTTGTATGTGTAGACGTTCCACCAGTCATCCAGCCAAATTCAAACAGGTTCGGCGTCACAATATCGGCGAGCGGCCAAAGCTGATCACGGATTGCGGTGGCTGTTGCCTCCGGCACGTAAAGCCCGCCAGTGTCGCCAATAACTGGGTCGCAAAGATAAAGCGCATCAGGGTTGGCGCGTTTAAGCATTTTAACCAGTTTTGCAATTGCGACTGACTGCATCGAAGAACCGAGATAGCCGGTGATCAGGCCGTCGATTTCGCCAAGCCAAGGCGCTTGTACCAAATTATCAAGCATCGCAGCAAATGCCGAATCATCAGGCACAATCCGCGTGCCTGTGCCGAACCGCGCATTCATGCCGGGGTGCCAAGGAAGCTGCACAGTGTTGACTGCCGTTGCCGAAATGCCGAGCACCTCAAGCGCCGGCACGATGATGCGGTTGCCGACAGCGCCATAGGCCACATGGCTGGAAATCGAAATGATTGCCGCCATATCAGGGCGCATTCTGCATGATAAATAATCCCAGCCAGATGATCAGGCCAAGACACAGGGCCAAACTTAAAAACCGCCCGATGCGGCGGCCGAGCACTTCCACCTTATCGGTTTGGTCGGCCTCGCGGGCGGCAAAATGGTCTCCAAGACGGTTGCCCAGATTGTTTCCCACGCCAGAAACCTGCATTTCATCGTTGACGGACGCCAAAATGCGACGGGATTCCGCGGCGCGTTGATCGTCTGGTGATTTCGGCGGGTTGCTCATAAATCAAACTTGCCCGCAATTGGGCGTGATATGCAAGGTTGCGCTTAAGCCACACTGAAAAAAGATTGTGCTAACCCCGCTTCAACAGCTTGCGGCAAGCTGCGCGGTCGTTATGGTTAAGAAATTATGAAAACGCTCGACATCGCCATACGCCAAGCCGACCGTAATGATGCAGATGCCATTGCCTCTGTGCATGGCAGCGCGTGGCGTGGTGCCTATAGCGGAATTATTCCGCACAAAGCGCTCAACACCATGATCAACCGGCGCGGAACCGACTGGTGGCTGCGTGTGATCAACCGTTCCGGCGCGGTGTTTGTCGCCGATGTTGGCGGTGTGGTCGCTGGCTATGTCACCTTCGGGCGCAACCGTGCACGGCAATTGAGCCAGCAGGGCGAAATATACGAATTGTATTTGTTGCCGGAATATCAGGGTGTCGGGCTTGGCACGCGGTTATTTGACAGCGCCCGTAAAGCGCTTGCCACCCATAATCTGAAGGGCCTCGTTGTTTGGGCGCTCGATGATAACACTGTTGCTAATGCATTTTACCATGGCCTTGGCGGACGCGATATTGCCGAGGGCACCGAGACGTTTGATGATAAAACACTTAAAAAAGTGGCTTATGTCTGGAACCGCTGAATTGGCTAAAGCGTTTTGCTAGCAAAGGATTCACCAATAAAATGCGTGAGGGCGTAAATACCAATTGGTAACCTTGGCTTTTCACTTACCTTAAACCGGCAGCACATAGAGGTGACGCACCTAATCCGAACATGAGGTTCGCAAATGAACGCGCCATTTTTTCCACCCAATATTGCCTTTAAAGAACCGGAGCCTTTGATGCGTTTAGATGCAATTTCCATCGGCAAAAATGCGCCTGATGATGTCAATGTAATCATCGAAGTACCCGTTGGCGGCCAGCCCATCAAATATGAGATGGACAAAAAAGCCGGCGTTCTGGTGGTTGACCGCTTCCTCTACACGCCAATGACATATCCCGGCAATTACGGCTTCGTGCCGCATACATTGTCGGATGATGGTGATCCGATTGATGTTTTGGTCTGTAACACACGTCCGTTGATTCCGGGCTGTGTGATCAATGTGCGGCCTATTGGCGTGATGCTGATGGAAGATAATTCAGGCCTGGACGAGAAAATTCTTGCTGTGCCGTCAAATCATCTGACGCGCCGCTATGAGAAGGTGTTCACGCACGAAGACCTGCCGGAAATCACGCTGCAACAGATTGTGCATTTCTTTGAACATTATAAAGATCTGGAACCCGGCAAATGGGTAAAGGTCGGTGGCGTTGAAGGCCCTGAAAAAGCCAAACAGCTTATTTTGGAAGCCATTGCACGAGAGAAAGAAAACCGCGGGTATTGACCTCTGTCGGTCATTCCCGCTCAGGCGGGGATGACGATTGCGTATGTTGAAGTCTCAAATCTTCATTCAACCCAACAGCGCCGGTGCAATTGACGACCAGATAAAATTGCGCAGGAAATAGATAATCAGCAGCAACACAATCGGTGTCACATCAATGCCGCCAAGGCTCGGGATGAAGCGCCGGAGTGGCCGTAGCACCGGTTCTGTTGCGCGATGCAAAAAATCACCGACGGATGCCACAAACGCATTGCGGGAATTAACGACATTAAACGCGTATAGCCATGAAAACACCGCCGACCCGATCAAAATCCACGTATAAATACCAAGGGCAAGGTCAACGGTTTTAAGTAAAGCCAGCATGATGGTCTCCAAAAGTCTTATGCTGATCTAGCCATGCTTCACGCCTGAAACAAGGTGGCTTGATGCCTGCTGATGACAAGCCTACACAGTTTCAGCCAAATCACTGACCCCAAAGTTTTCCTCCATGACTGATACTAACCAACCGGATGCCGCATCCGCTATCGACCCGCGCTTTGAAGCTTTTTCATATCCGGCATACCGTAATTTTTGGGTCGCACGGTTTTTATCGGCGTTTTCCATTCAAATGCTGGCTGTGGCCGTGGGCTGGCAGATTTATGATTTAACCCGCGACCCTCTCGATTTGGGCCTTATCGGCTTGTCGCAATTTGCGCCCGCGGTTGTGCTTGTCCTGATAACCGGCGCGGCGGCAGACCGCTACGGTCGCCGCAATATTATGCTTCTGTCAGAAACCGCGTTTTTCATAGTAGCGCTCGGCTTATTTCTGCTCACATGGCATGGGCTTACTTCACCTGTTCCAGTATTTGCTTTGCTGGTTTTGATGGGAATTGCCCGTGCATTTTATGGGCCTGCCACATCGTCGCTTGTTGTTAATCTGGTGCCGGAGCGCGTGTTCCCGAATGCGGTGTCGTGGAGTTCATCGTCTTGGCAAGTCGCCTCAATTGTCGGGCCGGTTGCAGGAGGGTTGCTTTATGGTGCAGGCGCGCTTGCGCCCTATGGGTTGGCGCTGGTGTTTTTGGCGATTGCTATTGCGTTTCTTACCCAAATTCCAGCTGATGAACGCATAATGCAGTCACAAGAAGAGGACAAAAAATCGCAAATATTTGCCGGATTTAAGTTCATTTTTGCGCAGCCCGTGGTGCTTGGTGCAATTTCGCTTGATTTATTCGCTGTGTTGCTCGGCGGCGCGGTGGCTTTGTTGCCGGTGTTTGCGCGCGATGTGCTGGAACTGGGGCCTTGGGGTTTGGGTCTGCTGCGCGCTGCACCCGGTATAGGCGCGGTGGTGATGGCTGCCTATCTCGCGAGTGTGCCGATCAAGGACCATGCCGGAGTGTTTATGTTTGTGGGCGTCGCATTGTTCGGCGTGTTCACCTTGACCTTTGGGCTTTCGACTGTGGCTTGGCTGTCGATCATATCAATGGTGCTGCTTGGTGCAGCCGATATGATCAGCGTTCAAGTGCGCGAAACGTTGATCCAGCTTTGGACACCCGACGACGTTCGCGGAAGAGTGAATGCCGTCAACGGCTTGTTTGTCGGCGCATCCAATGAGCTGGGTGAAATGCGCGCCGGTGCGATGGCTGCGGTGATCGGCGCCGTTCCAGCTGTGGTTGTAGGTGGTGCTGGTACGATATTGGTGGCGGGAATTTGGGCCTACGCGTTTCCGGCGCTACGTAAAATCAGGTATTTGGACAGACGCGGCGAGGTTTGACATCAAAAACCTTTGAGCAGCATATCTAATGAGTTTGAGACCACATCAATTTCAGCATTCATTTTTGCTACAATTGGCCCCAATGATTTTACGGGGATTGGGGCAATCAAATGTGTCATCAGTACTAGCTTTTTCCCGTCAACCTCTATGATTGGGTTAAGCCTACCAATTGGCGACAGCGCCGGAGAATAAGGAAACAGCGGAATGACGACCCTAAATGCCAGTGCTTCCAAGAGGTCAGACTGCACATTTAACACATAACGACCGGGTTTCAGCGTTTCGGCATAAACATCAAACTGCGACATTAAAAATCACGATATTCGCGCAAGGGGAGCTCGTTTGTTTCGGCCCACTTGTTAAACGCCGCAATAGCATCGGCATTTTCGCGTTTCCATTGTTCTTCTTTGGCAGACTTAACCGCTTTGCGGATGCCGGTTTCGGCAGCACGGCTGAGGTTGACACCGAGCTCTTTGGCTTCAATTACCAGTGAGGCTTCCAGCGAAACGTTCAATGGTTTTCTGGCTTCAATTCCCATAAGTGGACTCCGTCGCAGACCTCGCTAGTTTAAGCATAAAAGATGCGTAAGAAATCCGGCAAAGTCAATGTGCGGGAAGGAGCGACATTACACCGCTTGATGTGGTTTCATGGGGCCGTGCAGCCCCAAACACGACGCCCAAAAAGTCTTCCATCCAGCGCCGCAAGCCTTGGTCGTAGAGCAACCGGCCTTCCAAATGCGCGTTGCCCTTTTGGGCGTTGGGCAAATCAAAACGGTGCGCGCCTTTGACCGCCCAGCGCCGCATCATCACTTCGGTAAGTTCGCCGTGGAATTGAACGCCCCACGCATTCTTGCCGACGCGATAGGCTTGGTTGGGGTACAGATCGGCTGTGGCCAGCAGCTCAAAACCGGATGGCAAGTCAAAGCCCTCACGGTGAAACTGGTAAACCATGTCGGGCCAATTCAGCAGTTTGCTGCCAATTTCTGTTGCTTGAAGCGGATACCAGCCGATTTCTACGCCGCCGCAAGGTGCGCCTTTGACTTTGCCGCCGCATTGCTTGACCAACATTTGCGCACCAAGGCAAATGCCCAAAAACGGCCTGTCTTCTTTCAAAGCCCGACCGCAAAAGTCGATTTCACTTTTGATATAGTCCTCATCATCATTTGCGCTCATCGGGCCGCCAAAAATAATGACGCCGTGATGGTTGGCTAAACTGTGTGGCAGTGGATCACCCAGAACCGGGCGTCGGATATCGAGTTTGAAACCGCGTTGCTCCAATATTCTGCCAACACGGCCGGGGCTGGATGTTTCCTGATGTAAAATCACCAGTATGGGCAAAGGCGGCGCTGGCCGGAAATTGTGGGACGCCATGTTCATGTCACGCGCCTTTTGCTTTCACATTGCTTTTGACCCCTTGGCGAATAGCAATGCGTTCGGCCTGTTCAACGCCGATGAGCTCTGCGATACGCCATAAAATATGGCCCTCCAGTTCGCCAACATTGCGGTCTGCCAGAACCAATTCCCAAAGCATCGCAACAAAAGCGCGGCGCTGATCGCGGTCAAGCGCGCGTTCAAGAATTTTGGTAAAGCGGTAAAAATCAACGGCCTCACGGTCAGCGATCTCGCCTTGCGCAATGAGCGCCTCAGTTTCCGGCATCGTCAATTTATAGGCTTCGCTGATGATTTCACGCAGGCGGCCTATCTCGTTAGCGGTGCGGATTCCATCTGCATCCACCAGATGCACCATCAAGGCGACAGCGGCGAGGCGAGGATCATCGGGGTCAAGCCCCGGTTTGGCGGCGCTAAGGCCCGCCAATTCGTTTAAGAATTTTGCAATTTTATCAAACATATCAGGCAAACAATCTTGGTTTTATGTTTTCACTTCCACATGATTCGACGCAAAACTAAACCTTCATTCTCTATCTTGACCAGCATCAGATGGATAAATCCTTAAAACAGCCGGAAGCCGCTTTTCTTTTTCCCATTTGAGGCGTCCAAAGCCGGTTTATAGCCTGCGCTGCGCAACGCCGTCTCGGCATCAATGGTTTCGGCTTCTTCAATTAAGGTTGATGATGCAGCCTCGATAGTTGGAGCTTCAATTTTTGCAAGCGGCACTTCGATCACGCGGTTGAATGTGTCGTCGTCGATTTCTGATGCAGCATTGCTGAGCAACATCACGGGTACTTTCCATTCAAAGGCATCCAATTTGCCGGTAACCGGCGAAAATGGCAGCCAATGATCAGAAATCTGGCCATCGGCCATCCAAGCCGCGTCACGCGGGGCTTTAACTGCACGTTGCAACCATTCACGGACGCGGCCTTCGCTACCCGTTTCGGCTTGCTCAATATCGGCCAATAATAACCAAGCGCTTTCTGTAGGGTTGGATTTCAAAACAGCTTCGACGGATTTTCGCGCCAGACTATGTTCGCCGGCGACAAGTTGAGCGGAGGCCAACGCCAGCAAACCTTCCGCATTATTAGGCTGCAAATTGACCAGTTCTGCGGCACGTTTCATGCGATCTATCGCGGAATCGCCCGCACGGGCATGTACATAGACATCGGCAATTTGCGGATGCGGGCTAAGCTTCCAAGCGGCTTCAAGAATTTTCGCGCCTTTGCGCAGTTCATCCATTTTGAACAGAGCGCGGCCCGCAATCACAGCGGCAGGCACGAGGTTCGGGGCCAAGCGATTAGCTTCAACGGCGGCATTGCGGGCGGTGGCTACATCGGAATCAATCAGGCTGGTCGCC
>JANMFT010000417.1:0-7587 GCA_031374255.1 Limoniibacter sp.
CACAATCCCCACACCGGCCTTGGCGCTTTACGCCATGAGCCGCAATGCGGCTTCGATTATGGTGACAGGCTCACACATACCGGCAGACCGTAACGGTATTAAATTTTACCGGCCCGATGGTGAAATAGACAAGGCTGATGAGGCCGCGATTATTACCGGCGCCGCCGGGTTTGCAACCATGCCAGCTATAATTGCGCAAGGAATGGCCAAAGAAAGCGAAGCCGCACTGGCGCAGTATTTTATGCGTTATGCCGCCCTGTTGCCGCGAAGTGCTTTAGCCGGTCAGAAGATTGGCGTTTACCAGCACAGCTCCGTGGCGCGGGATTTTCTGATGCAGCTTCTTGCCCATTTTGGTGCTGAAGTTATGGCCATTGAACGTAGCGAAAGTTTCATCCCGGTTGATACAGAAGCCGTTGATGAAGCTGTGCTTGTGCGGATGGCGGGCTATGCCAAGGCTCATAGCTTGGCTGCAATTGTCTCGACTGATGCCGATGCTGACAGGCCTTTGGTGCTCGATGAAAACGGAACACAAATCCGTGGCGACGTGCTGGGCATTATCACGGCTCAAGCGCTCCAAGCCGACTTTATCGCAGCGCCGGTAACCTCAAATTCCGCGATAGCCAAGGCTACCGCCGCTACAGTTGAATTAACCACTGTGGGTTCACCTTTTGTGATTGCAGCAATGGAAAGGGGTGTTGCAGCGGGGCACAAAAACGTGGTGGGTTTTGAGCCCAATGGCGGATTTTTAATGGCTAGCAACGCGCACATCAATGGTGCGCCTTTGCCTGCATTGATGACACGGGACAGCACTTTGCCGATTTTGATGGCGCTTCAAGCAGGAGCTAAAAGCGGCAAGCTTTCAAAGCATGTTGCGTCACTCAATTTGCCTGTGGCTTTAGGTGACAGGCTGCAAAATTTCCCGACCGATAAAGGCGCGGCGTTGGTGGCCATGTTGCGCGATGATGCATCCGCGCGGGCCAAATTTGCTGACGGCTTTGGCGCTGTTCAATCCCTCAACACAACTGACGGGTTGCGCATGACGCTCGACAGCGGCGTGATTTTGCATTTGCGACCTTCGGGCAACGCGCCGGAAATGCGGTGTTATGTTGAGGCGGAAAACGTGCCTCAGGCCAAGAGCATTTTGATACAGGCATTGTCACGGATTGCAGCCTTTGAGTGAGTTGCCCGCTCTCTGGACCCCTCCGATTTCAGACGCGGAGCCGCGTTCATTATGTACAGATTGCGGTGTTTCGCGGATGCAAAACCCGAAGGCCTGCGGTTCCGCCTGCCAGTTTATCGCGCCGGATTATGTATCGATGGAAACTAAAGTGCATGGCCGTGTGCGCAATGAAGCAAGGCCGGACGAATTGCATTTTGGCCCATTTCAAAAAATGCTGCGCGCTAAAATGAAAGCCCCGCGCCAAGGCGCGCAATGGACGGGCATAACCACGCGCATTGCCGAGCGGCTGCTGGAGACCAAAGCCGTTGACGCAGTGTTGACCATGGCCCCCGACAAAGACGACCCGTGGAAACCGGTACCAGTTTTGGTAACGAGCGCTGCAGATCTCGCTAAATGCCGGGGCATGCGGATGGGCTATGCACCGCTGCTGGCGCTGCTGGAGCCGGCAATTGCGCAAGGCTTTAAACGCCTCGCGATTATTGGCATACCCTGCCAGATTTATGCGCTACGGCGCTTGGAAAGCGAGCTTGGGTTTGAGAGGCTTTATGTGATTGGCACGCCGTGTTCTGACAACACTACAACAGAAAACTTCCATACGTTTCTTGATTTGCTCGACGAGAAACCGGAGACCATCACCTATCTTGAGTTCCGTGCAGATTATCATGTTGAGCTGCGGTTCAACGATGGCCGAATACGCGAAATTCCATTTTTACAATTGCCGATTTCAAAACTGCCACGCGACTTTTTCCCGCTCACCTGTCGCACATGTGTTGATTACACCAATGTCTTGGCCGACATTACTGTGGGATATATGGGCGGCCAAGGCCAGCAATGGTTGATTGTGCGCAATGATCGCGGGGCGGAATTGCTTTCGCTTTTAGGTAATGAAGTTGAATTGTCTGAGCCGGGCTCCAAGGGCAAACGCGAAGGCGCGGTGAAAGGCTTTATGGCCAACGTAAAACTTAGCGCAGGCGGTTTGCCACTGCGCTCTATGCCGAACTGGCTGCGGCCGATTGTCGGTTGGCTGATGCCGCGCTTCGGCCCGCGCGGGCTAGAATTTGCCCGCACCCGCGTTGAGATGAAAGCTATTGAAACGGTTTTGCATTTGCAGCGTGAAGAGCCAGCGCGGGCAAAATATATGATCCCGCCGCATATTTGGGCGCTGGTCAAACGCTATGGCTTGAGCAAAGACAGCTGAAACTGTGATAGACTTACTATCACCCGCGCATTAGATTATGACGGTTAGCGGGGGATTTTTTATGAGCATTGTACAGCTGGTTTATTCTTCGCGTCCGTTTGGCTTTGATCTTTCGATGCTGGGCAATATCTTGATGCGTTCGCGCCGCAATAATGCGCGCGATAACATTACCGGTGCGCTTATCTGCCGAGCTGACCTCTACTTGCAATGGCTGGAAGGCCCGCAAGCCGCCGTTGAAGCGACCTACGCTAAAATCATTAAAGATGACCGTCATTTGGATATTGTGCGCCGTATCACACGGCCTTCATCAACGCGGATGTTTCCGGAATGGTCAATGCGCGATGATCCGGCTGAAGGCTGGCTTTGGTCGCAAGAGGAAATCGATGGCGGCGTGATGGATCGCGCGGAGGCTGTAGATTTCATCCACGTTTTTGAACGCGTGAGAGATTTGGCAAAAAATCCCTAAGGCTCGTTTGCTCGACCTTGATTTTCGCTGAAAATTCCGCTGACCCGATTGGCAAATTCCGCAATCGCCTCATCAAAGCGGCGGTTTTTTTCATCATTTCCGAAGTCTTTTACGGTGAGCGAAATATGGCGCAGATTGCGCAAATCTTCAACACGGCTGGTTTTATCGGGGTGCGCCAAATCATAGGCATTCATGAATTCCAAGCGTTCATCCGCCGTAAAATGGCAAACCGAAAACAAAGCAGACAAATGCTTTTCCGGCAAAGGTGTTGTGTAACCGGTGCCCGTTATTTGGCTGATGAAACTGCGATGTTTGCCGAGTGCATCTGCCAACCTCTGGCGCGTTCCGGACGGGCGTTTGCCGATGATCTCAGCCAGAATTGTCTTATAGGCCTTTATCGGATCCTGAACTTGGACAGAGGGTAGATTTTCCATGCCTATGGTCTTTTCAGCTGACGAATTTTTAAATTCAGCCCAAACATCAGGCCCGCTTTTCCGCAGCCATCGCTTCAAACAAACGGGCAACGGCTTCCGCACCGGGATCAACGACGCCGCCTAAATTTCGGGCGGAAATATAGACTGCACGACCGGCTTTAGCGCTATTCATTTTCGACGTTGCATGCGCACCTTTCCGCGCGGCAGTGGCAGCAAAGTTCAGGCCTTTACCAGTAACCAAGGCTTCAAGCGCCGGCTCCAATGCATCCACCATAGTACGGTCACCTAAATTTGCGCCGCCATATTGTTTCATTTTAATGAGGCCCGCTTGGAGCGCCTTCGCAGTTGAAGCGCCTTCATTGGCGGCCACGCTGGCGGCAGCAAACAAAATTGCGAGCAGCACACCGGATGAGCCACCCATAGTGGTTGTCAGTTGGTTGGAGATTGCAGCAAAGCTTTGCCCGGTGTTGGCAAGCGGCAATTTCCCGATAATGTCTGATAAATTGCGCGCGGCATTGGCCAAAGTTGAGCCGGTGTCGCCATCGCCGATTTTGCTGTCCAGCGTGTTGAGATCATTCTCCGCGGCGACCAATGCTTTGCAACCGGTTTCCAACAAAGCGGCAAAATTTGGGTTTTTTGAGCCCTTGAAGGTTGGCGCTTTGATAGCTTTTGGCAATTTGACGATTGCGGGTTCGGCGACCTTATGCGTTCCCGGCCAAGCTTCGGGGCCGACGGCTGCAAGCAACGCGGTTTCGAACTCTTCAGTAAGCGGCATCAGCGAAGCAGAGAAGCCATGCATATTCAAAGCTGTCATCAAAGGCGAAGGCCCGATAACCAATTTTATTTTTTTGGCTTTTGGATTGGCTAAAATTTCATTAGCAATGACGCTCATTTCCAGCGCTGTTGTTGCGCCAAGATTATTGAGGAGTAGCACGTAGCTTTTTGCCGGTTTTGCTGCTGCGATGAGTTTATCGAGCAAAATGGCTGCAGATTGCCGCGCACCGGAAAACGGCACAACTTCCACGCCCGGTTCACCGTGAATGCCCAAGCCAAGTTCGGCTTTGCCCTCGGGTACGCGGTCTTCGGACGTGACACCGGGAATGGCGCAAGATGAAAGCGAAATGCCCATCGAAACAGTTGACGTCGCTAAAGCGCGGGCGATCTCCACCAACTTTTCGAGCTTGGCACCTTTGGCGGCAAAGTAACCTGCAATTTTATGAACGAATAATGTCCCAGCTAAGCCCCGCGGTTGGTTGATGTCTGGCAAGGCTATATCATCCCCGACAACAACCATCTCTACCTTCAAGCCCATCGAGCGTGCTTTTTCAGCTGCTAAGCCGAAATTCAACCGGTCGCCGGTGTAGTTTTTAACGACCAGCAAACAGCCGGCTTTGCCTGTCACTGCAATGATGCCAGCCAAAATTGCGTCTGTGCTAGGGGAGGCAAAAACTTCGCCGCAAACAGCGGCGGCCAGCATGCCTTTGCCGACAAAGCCAGCGTGGGAGGGTTCATGGCCGGAACCGCCACCTGAGATAATCGCCACTCTGTTTGCCGGATGCGTGGTGTTTACAACCACTTTGATCTGCGGGAACCCATCGAGCCGCGCCAAATCCGCATTGCCGGAAGTGCGCAAAAACCCGTCAATGGCTTCGATGACAAGGGTCTCTTTGGTGTTGATAAAATGCGACATTACGAATTCCTTAGATATGGCGATTTTAACCGATACGATTGCCGCTTTGGTCAAAACATAAGGGTGATTTCAATGTTAAATGCACGGCATCACCCGCTTTAAACGGCGAGAAGGGATCGGCGAGCGCCACCAGCTTTTTATCGCCCGCACGCAAATGCAAATGGTTCTGGTCGCCTAGATGCTCGATCCAATCAATCGAACCATTGGCCTTGGAAGGCGCAACGGTTTCAATCGCAATATGCTCCGTGCGTGCGCCAATATGTTTGGTGCCTGCTGGTAGCGATTGCGCCGGTATCATATCCGGCGTCAAAATATTGATATGCGGCTGGCCAAGGCGCTGCGCGACATAAAGATTAGCCGGCTTTTCATAGATTTCGCGGGGTGTGCCAATCTGCGCCAGCACACCATCGGACAGGATACCGATGCGGTCCGCCATGGTCATAGCTTCAATTTGATCGTGGGTCACATAGAGCAAGGTCGCGCCAATTTCAGATTGAATGCGTTTCAATTCCAACCGCAAATCACCGCGCAATTTGGCATCAAGTGATGACAAAGGTTCATCCATCAAAAAGATTGCAGGATCACGCACCAGCGCCCTGCCAATCGCCACGCGCTGCATTTCGCCGCCGGAAAGCTTGGTCGATTTATTTTGCAATTTGTGATCGATGCGCACCATTTTGGCGACGTCTTGCACCCGCGCATCAATATCGGACTCCGCCATTTTGCGGGCTGGCGCGCGCAGCGGGAATGCCAAATTTTCATACACACTTAAGTGTGGGTAGAGTGAGTAGGCTTGAAATACGAAGGCCACATCGCGGCCTGATGGAGCCTCGTCATTAACACGGGACCCATCAATCAGGATGTCGCCAGCATCTAGTTTTTCAAGACCGGCAATCAGACGAAGGGTCGTCGTTTTACCTGCGCCTGTAGGGCCGAGCAGAACCACAAATTCACCATCGGCAATATCAAGCGAGATGCCAGAGACAGCTTTTTTTGCTCCAAAGGATTTCGACACATTTTGCAGCGAAATATTAGACATGGGCCGCCTCCTTAGTGGTAGCGGTTTTCACAGCTTTGCCGGTTTCAGCATCAAACAGCGAAAGGCGTGCGGTTTCAAACGTCACGCCCACGGTTTCGCCAACTGTGAAGTTTAAATCAGATGCCGCACGTGCCCGAACCATGGCGCCGAACATTTCGAGCGCCACAATCTGCGTCGTGCCGAGATATTCTGTGCCGTAGATTTTGGCTCTGATCAGTGATTTTGCATCAAACCGGAAATGCTCAGGTCGCACACCAAGAACGCGCTTTCCAACAGCCAAATCGGCTGAAATTTGAGGGACAGCTATTTTGGTTCCGGCTATTGAAACAAAATTATCGCCTTGGCGAAATGCGCCTTCAAACTTGATCAGGTTCATCGACGGCGATCCGATAAAATCAGCGACAAACAAAGTGGCAGGGTTATTATAGATTTCCTGCGGCGTGCCGAATTGTTCAACCACGCCTTTGTTCATCACCGCGATTTTGTCGGCCATTGCCATGGCTTCAAGCTGGTCGTGGGTCACATAAACGGTGGTCGCTTTAATCCGCAAATGCAATTCGCGGAGTTCGCGCACCATGACATCCCGGAATTCAGCATCAAGCGTTCCGAGCGGCTCGTCCATTAAAAAGCATTTGGGGCGACGGATAATGGCACGGCCCAATGCAACGCGCTGACGGTCGCCACCGGCAAGGCCCGAAACCGGCTTGTCGAGTATATGATCAATCTGCAAAAGCCGTGCGGTTTCTTCAACGCGGGCTTTGATTTCAGCAGCAGGCACGCCTTGTGCGAGCAACGGGAAGCCGATGTTTTTGCGCACATTCATGTGCGGGTAGAGCGCGAATAATTGGAACACAAATGCAATGTCGCGGTCGCGCGCGCGATTGAATGTGACGTTTTCGCCATCCAATAAAATCGCGCCGTCACTTGGCAATTCGAGGCCGGCAATCATGCGCAAAGTTGTGGTTTTGCCGCAGCCCGACGGGCCAAGCAGCGCCAGAAACTCGCCATCTTTGACAACGAAGTTTGAATCATGAACCGCAACAAAATCGCCGAAAGATTTGTGCAGATTTTCAATACGGATCTCTGCCACAATTCTACTCCGGGAACTTTGAAACGACGATGAACATGACGGTGCCAAACAAAAGCGTGAGGAACGACCATGTGTAGAGCGAAATGGCGAAAGGCTGGAACATCATCAAAAAGCCAAGGCCGATGATGGCGGTAGCCGTGTTTTCCATCGGCCCGCGGCGGAGCAAAAACGGGCGCTTGGGTTTCGAAATTGCATCGCTCATTTCCTGACCGCCCCGAATGTGATGCCGCGCAGCAAATGTTTGCGGAGTAAAATGGTAAACACCAAAATCGGCACGAGAAATATCGTTGTGCCTGCGCCAACTGCTGGCCAATCCATGCCGCCCTCACCGATGATTGTCGGGATGAAAGGCGGTGCGGTTTGGGCTTCACCCGACGTTAAAATCACGGCAAAAGCATATTCGTTCCATGCGAAAATCAGGCAGAAAATTGCGGTGGCGGCAATGCCGGTGGTGGCCTGCGGCAAGACAACTTTGACGAAGGCTTGGAGG
>JANMFT010000428.1:0-4680 GCA_031374255.1 Limoniibacter sp.
TTTTTCAGACTGCACAAACATGCCGCCGGAGCCGCAGCACGGATCATAGACACGGCCGCGATAAGGTTCGAGCATTTCAACCAGCACCCGCACAACGGATCGTGGCGTGAAAAACTCGCCGCCGCGCCGTCCTTCTGCGCCCGCAAAGCCCGACAGGAAATACTCATAGGCACGACCCAGAAAATCGCGCGATTCCTGCCCCTCTTCGTGCATGCCAATATCAGAAAACAGCATGACCAGATCGCCAATCATGGTCTTGTCGAGCGACGGGCGGCCATAATCCTTTGGCAACACGCCTTTGAGCGTCGCTTCATTGTGCTTTTCAATCGCTTCCATGGCCGCATCAATCAACCCGCCAATATCAACCTTGCGGCCATCGGGAAGCTCAATGGCCGGATTGCGGGCATTGGCTTTAAGGTTTGACCAGCGGGCGATTTCCGGCACCCAGAACACCCGCTTGGCGAGATATTCTTCGGGGTCTTCGGGATCAGCATATTCTTCCACTTGCAACTTGGCGCGCTGCGCTTCGAACGCATCTGAAATGTATTTGAGAAAGATCAGCCCGAGCGCCACATGCTTATATTCTGAAGGCTCCAAATTGCCCCTCAGCTTATCTGCCGCTTTGAACAATTCGGCCTCAAAGCCAATGTCGCCGTTGTTCTTATCTGCCGCCATATACAAATCACCCCTGCCCAGAAATGCAACCTTAAGGCCTATTATAGGCCGGGCAAGCATTCAGCAAAAATTCATTTCATTTTGACGTCTAAAGCCCGGTTCGTTGCGCTTCCTTTTAGCAGGCACCTAAATTGCACCTGCGTTAAAACATCCCGTTTGCATGGGGTTCAATGCACCAATCGTTTCGGCTGAGTTGGATGAACTTTCGGAAAAAGCGGCAGACTGAATGTCTGGTTAGGGAGCCGGATGCGGACTGGCGGGTTTTGGCAGCCGAGTGCGAAAAGCGGACATAGATATAGATTGTTCGTGGCGTTGCTCTCGGCCCATTGTGGACTTTGGCTTTGTGCAGGATTTTGAATGGTATTCGGCCGTGCAAAAGCGCCTGAAGCAGACGCTCGTCAAAATATGCAAACTAATCCTGGGACAAATGATTAAGCTCGGTTGCATGGTGCAAGCTCAACGTTTCTCGCTATTTAGGCCGAAAATAACTTACAAAAATCACCCTGAAATACCGCCGTCCATGCAAATTGCTTGGCCCGTCATAAATGCAGCGGCATCTGATGCAAGATATACCACCAAATCTGCAATTTCGTCGGCGCGCGCCAACCGGCCCATAGGCTGGCGTGCAATAAACGCGGCACGGGCTGCTTCATAATCACCGGTTGCGTGCATGCGGTCTTGCAATGACGGTGTGTCGACGGTGCCGGGGCAAACCGCATTACAACGAATGCCGCGCCCAACAAAATCTGCCGCAATTGATTTCGTCAGCCCAATCACTGCTGCTTTGGAAGCGCCATATGCAAACCGGTTCGGAAACCCTTTAACCGAGGATACAACGGACGCCATATTTACAATCACGCCGGAGCCTGCTTGCAGCATTGCGGGTAAACAGCACGTGTTACTTCAAAGAGAGCAGTCACATTGACTGAAAAAGATCGATCCCAATCATCACGGGTGGTTTCTAAAATAGTGCCTGCGGCAACAATACCTGCGCAATTAAATAGCACATCAATTCGTCCTAAATCGCTGAGGTTCGCCACAGCTACTGTATCTGTTACATCTAAAACATATTCACTGACGTTCTGTGCAACAGCGTTCAAACCACTAGGATTGCGGTCGACGGCAATAACCCTCGCGCCTAGCCTGGCAAACCGCAGCGTTGCTTGACGGCCTATCCCCGCACCGGCACCGGTGATTAAAACGGTCTTTCCAGCAAAACTCATAATGTGTTCCTTTAGCTGCAATTGTTATTGGGCGTTTGGCGATCCACTGAGTGTGGCAGGCTTCACTCACATCCAACCATCGCAAACGAATGAGATAGGGAAGCCGCCGCATTATGGCGGCAAACCAAATTGGTGTGAAAAATAGTATCGATAGCGGTCCGTGAGGAACGCATATTAGAAAAGAGATCGCAGCCTAAGGCCAGCAATTCACACATGTCTTCAATATATACGGCAGAGGTAAAAAGGTTTTTCACCGCTGCTTTTAGTTCAAATAGCCAAGCAATATTTTGGATAGTTGCGGCTAAGTTTTTCTTGGGATCATTCATTTTTTGGAAAACCAGACGCAATTCAACTCAAGGACGGCGTTGAATACAAAGTTCTGCCACCCGCACGTATCTCAACATCAATCAGATAAGGCCGCATGCCGTCCGGACTGGCGTTAATGCCAAGGCCGGAGCCGTCCGGCAGCACGATCTCACCGTTTTGATCTGGCAAAATTAATCTATCTGACAGGTTAACAGCCACTAATTTCGGGGTCACCGGGTATTCGCAGATTTTGTGATCCTGCAGACCTGCGTAAGGTTGGAGCGAAGCCGATAAGGCCAGATGCGATGTAAATGTGTGATTGACGTAGGTCACACCCTTTTTGACCGCATAATCAGCAACTCTTTTTGCGGGCCCGATACCGCCGATGCGACCGCAATCAATCTGGATATAGCCGGATTGGCCGTAGTCGATCAGATGCTTTGCCATATGAAAATTATGTGCGCCTTCGCCTCCGGCTAGAGTAATCGACCCGCGTTTAGCCAATGCACCATAGGCCTCATAGGCATGGGCTAAAAACGGTTCTTCGAGCCAAGTTGCCCTGACTTCAGCCAATGCCGGCAGACGTAACGCCGCCGCCTCAACGTCTTCGCGCCAGATCTGGCCGGCATCAATCATCAAAAGACCATCTGAGCCGAGGCCCTCTCGTACAGCTTGTAATTGGTCTGCATCAGCTTCAACCGTGCTGCGTCCAAACGGCCCCCATCCACATTTTATTGCAAGGAATCCTGCAGCAACAGCAGCGCGGGCTGAGGCAAATGTTGCAGCCGGGTCGTCACCGAACAGCATCGAGGCATAGGGTGTTTTGGGAAACGCTTTTTGATAGCCGAGCAGGCGCCACACGGGTTCGCCCCGCGCCTTGCCAAGCACATCCCACATTGCCATTTCTATGCCGGAAAACGTATGTGATGCTTGAAGCAAATCCATACTGTTGAACTCAATATCTGACGCGATTTGAGCAATATCGGCTGGTGAAGTAAGCCTGCGCCCCAGCACGCTGTCAGTCACCGGACGGCACGCGCCGTGTGACATCGGGCAAACATAAGCCGCTATCGAAACCAGCGGCGAGGCTTCGCATTCACCCCAGCCAGTGTATCCGCCAGCCGATACGCGAACAACCAGCGCATCTTGGCTGCCATCGGCTTCATTGGTGACAACCGGCATCGAAAGATAAAAAAAATCAACGGCGTCAATCTTCATGCAAAATCTCCTTGTTCGCTGCGTTCCGTTTGTTTGGAGTTTTCAGCAGCTAGTTCACTGGCCGGAAATGCGTTGCGATAATTGCGCAGCTGCGTCGGTAACAGCTTTAATCAGCACTTCGCGATTGGGCGGCGCTAGACGCTGCTCAGGCACAACAACGCTAATGGCCGCAACACACTTACCGTGCTCATCGATTACCGGGGCCGAAACGCAACCGGCATGATCGTTGGCCTCACTTAACTCGGTGCCATACCCTTGAAAGCGGAATGCACGTATTTGCTCAATGATAATACCGGAATCCATGCAGGCTTTGCCGGATGGTGATTGTGTCATTGTGGTGCGCAATATTTCTGCCAGATTGTTGTCGTCTAGGTCAGAGACAAGTAATCGCCCGCTGGCTGCCCAATTTATAGGAATACGGCTGCCAATATGGCTGACAATTCTGATTGGGCGGATGCCCTCTTCTTTCATTAAAACCTGCATATAGTTTTCAACCAAAACCGAAAATTGAACGGTTTCGCCGGTTAAATCCCGCAAGGCGCGTACGATCTGGCTGCCGTCTTTCAATAAATCAACTTGGCTGCGGTAAGCCATGCCAAGCTGGAACAATTTCCGGCCTAAAAATAGTCCGCCGTCAGTGCCTGACGCTTCGATGTAGTTGGCTTCGGTCAAAGTGCGAACCAGCTCGTATGCCGTTGATTTTGGAATGTTCAACGCGTCAATCAGCGTGCCTATTGAAACCGGTTCGCCGCTCTCAAGAAGGTAGTCAAATATGCGCAGCACGCGGTGTACACTCGGTGAACCGATCTGATCGTTGGCTACTGCCTTATTGGGTTGAATGATTTTGTTTTTTTCGGGCATACGGGATTTATCCAAGTGTAGAACGAGACGGGTTTAGTGGGTTTCAGCTTTTGTCAGTCCCGGCGCCAGCGGGCAATAAGATCATCGTTGAGTGTAATGCCTAACCCGGGCCCTTCTGGCAAAGCCATAAAACCATCCACCACTTGAGGTTCAGGCCAGACCAACTCGCGCCTGAGCGGGCTGTCAAAAACTTTTGGTGAAACATATTCAAAAATAGGTGCAGCAGGGCAAGCAGCCTGAAAATGCCGCCCTCCTGCCGACGTGATGCCGGTCTTCCAACCATGTGGAATAATTTCCGCGCCGTGCAGTTCGCACATATCGGCAATCCGGCGAATTTCCGTCAAGCCACCGCCACGGGTGATGTTCGGCTGTACCACGCCAACTTTGCCAACCGTCA
>JANMFT010000015.1:0-3740 GCA_031374255.1 Limoniibacter sp.
TGATTTCCGCCTCAGCAATCCGCGCTTTCAAAACCCGCACTGGGATAAAAACCGCGCAGCCTTGGCGCGGTTCCGCGATTTTGCACGTGCCAAGGGCTATACTCCCGCCGCGCTCGCTATTGCGTGGTCAATGCGGCAAGGCGACCATATGATCCCCATTCCCGGCACCGCCAAACTCAAGCATCTCGAACAGGATGTGGCGGCTGCGTTGATTAAGTTGTCAGATGGCGATTTGGCTGAGATTGAAGCGGTGTTGCCTGCCGGTTTTGCATCAGGGTCGCGCTATGCGCCAAGCCAGTGGCATTCGGTGGAAGAGTATATCTGATCGTTCACTGCTAGGCCAATAATGCCGACACATTGTTCACTTTTTGGCTGTTTGGCTTTAGCGAACATTGCTCTATTTAAATGGTTTAGGAGCAAGCCCATGAGTTGGAACCCCACTTTTAGCCACGATGCTGATGCCGCAATGTCGAAACCCGATATTGTGATTGTGCCGCGTGCGCGTGATCTTGGCGGGTTTTCCGTGCGCCGCGCTTTGCCCGCGCCGACACGGCAAATGGTCGGGCCGTTCATCTTTTTTGATCAGGTTGGCCCTGCGGAATTCATCACCGGTGAAGGCATTGATGTGCGCCCCCACCCGCATATCGGGCTTGCCACAGTCACATATTTGCTGAAAGGCGAATTCCAGCACCGCGATTCACTTGGCACCAATCAGATGATCTATCCGGGCGAAGTGAACTGGATGATTGCCGGTAACGGCATCACCCATTCGGAACGCACGTCGCAGGAAACCCGTGCCAAACCTTCAAGCCTGTTCGGCATCCAAACATGGGTAGCCCTGCCGGATGAGGCGGAGGATAAGACCGCTGCATTTGAACATCACGGTTCAGAAGCTCTGCCGTTGATCGAAGATGATGGAGCAACCGTTCGATTGATTTTAGGCCGCGGGTGGGGTGAGACCGCACCGGTATCGACCTTTAGCGATATGATCTACGCCGATGCTATATTGCTGCCCCACGCGCAATTGCCGCTCCCTAACGACCATGAAGACCGCGGCATCTACGTGCTCGAAGGTTCGATTGATGTTGCCGGTGATGTGTTTGAAGCAGGCCGCATGATGGTATTTCGCCCCGGCGACCATATCCGCGTTACCGCAGGCGAAAGGGGCGCAAGATTGATTGTGCTCGGCGGCGAAACACTCAACGGCCCGCGTCACATCTGGTGGAATTTTGTAGCCTCATCCAAAGACAAGATCGAAGCCGCGAAAGGGGCGTGGATCAAAGGTGATTTTGAGCACGGGCGGTTCAAACTGCCACCAGGTGATGATCAGGAATTCATCCCGATCGCGTGACGGTTACCGTCGCCGTTGACTCCCGCGTTGGCCTAAGCCATAGGCAGGCCAACGAACGGGGTTGCAATGCAGCATTATGCAAGACGCGCGGTAAATGCATTTCAGGAGGCCGTTGGCTTTCTGGTATTTACGCGCGCAGAAACGCCAGCCAGCCGCACCTCCAAGTCGAAAAGCACCATGATCACTAAGACTATCACCACCAAAACGGTCTGACCTTCGGCTTTCGTTCTTCCTTCCCCGGAGCGAGCCGGGGGCGGGTCCGGCGGCCATCTGGCTTACGGGCGCTTTTAAGGGGATACGGAGATAAATATGAGTTTCAAAGTTGCAATCGTTGGCGCTACCGGCAATGTCGGGCGCGAAATGCTCAACATTTTGGAAGAGCGCGGCTTTCCCGTCAGCGAAGTGGTGGCTTTGGCCTCACGCCGGTCGCTCGGCACCGAAGTTGCCTTTGGCGACCGCACCCTGAAAGTACGCGATCTGGCGCAGTATGATTTTTCCGATACCGACATTTGCTTGATGTCAGCCGGCGGTGTCATCTCGAAAGAATGGTCGCCCAAAATCGGCGCAAAGGGCTGTATTGTGATCGATAATTCTTCGGCATTCCGCTATGAATCTGACGTGCCGCTGATCGTGCCGGAAGTGAACCCGGATGCGATTGTCGGTTTTAAAAAACGCAACATTATCGCCAACCCCAATTGCTCAACAGCGCAATTGGTTGTGGCTCTCAAACCGCTTCACGACCGCGCTAAAATCAAACGCGTTGTGGTTTCAACCTACCAGTCAGTCTCTGGTGCTGGCAAAGACGGCATGGATGAATTGTTTGAGCAAAGCCGCGCGGTGTTCGTCGCCGACCCGGTTGAAACCAAAAAATTCACCAAACGCATCGCCTTTAACGTCATCCCGCATATCGATGTGTTTATGGAAGACGGATACACCAAGGAAGAGTGGAAAATGGTCGCTGAGACCAAAAAAATGCTCGATCCAAAAATCAAACTTGTCGCAACCTGCGTGCGCGTGCCGGTGTTTATAGGTCATTCTGAAGCGGTGAATATTGAGTTTGACAACGAGATTTCACCTGAAGAAGCACGCGATATTTTACGCGATGCGCCGGGGTGCCTTGTCATCGATACCCATGAAGATGGCGGCTACATGACACCCTATGAAGCCGCCGGTGAGGACGCCACCTACATCAGCCGCATCCGCGAAGATGCCACGGTTGAAAACGGTTTGGTGATGTGGATCGTGTCGGATAATCTTCGCAAAGGCGCTGCGCTAAATGCCATTCAAATTGCCGAATTGCTGGTTGAGCGCGGGCTGATCGTGCCGAAAAAGATTGCGGCTTGAGCGGGCAAATTCAAATCTTATACAATCGTCATCCCCGCGCAGGCGGGGATCCAGCTTTTTTAAATCCCTATGTGTTGAGTTAAGCTGGATCCCTGCCTTCGCAGGGATGACACAGATAATGATATCAAAGGCAGTACGCAGGCTTTACCCCGCCATCTCTTCCCTGATCATCTCCAACTCCAGCCAATCGTGTTCTTTGGCATCCTTATCGGCCCGCGCTTTATCCAGCAGCGCAGACGCCTTCACAAAGCGGGCATTGTCCCTCACATAAAGCGTGCCATCAAACAATTCGCGTTCGAGTTTGGCAATCTCAACGTCAAGCGCTGCAATTTCCTTCGGCAGGTTTTCCAATTGAAATGTCTGTTTAAACGACATTTTTTTCGCAGAAACAGCACCTTTGCCGGAAGCCTTTGACGGTGATTTGCCCTCACTCTTTGGCGCCGCCTTCACCGCCTCGGCCTTGCGCTGTGCCATCATATCAGCATAGCCACCGGCATATTGGGTGAAATGACCGTTGCCTTCAGCGTGAATGAGTGAGGTCACTGTGCGATCCAAAAAGTCGCGATCATGGCTGACCAAGATCACCGTGCCTTCGAAATTGGCAACAAAATCTTCCAGCAAATCCAGCGTTTCCAAATCAAGATCATTGGTCGGCTCATCGAGCACCAAAAGATTCACAGGTTGCGCCAAAGTGCGTGCTAGCAACAGCCGTGCTTTCTCACCGCCCGATAAAACTGAAATCGGCGTGCGGGCTTGCTCTGGCCGGAACAGGAAATCCTTCATATAGGCTGTCACATGGCGCTGCTCGCCATTGATCACGAGGCTTTCACCGCGCCCGTCTGTCAGATAATCCGCCAAAGTGCGGTTGGGGTCGAGCGCATCGCGGTTCTGGTCAAGCGTGCCGACCGTGAGATTTGCGCCCATACGATGCATACCGGAATCCGGCTCCAACGCGCCGATCAGCATTTTCAACAGTGTGGTTTTGCCAGCGCCATTGGATCCCGCAATTCCAATCCGATCACCGCGCAAAACCCGCATTGAAAAG
>JANMFT010000053.1:0-4215 GCA_031374255.1 Limoniibacter sp.
CCGCCATAACATCTGACGCTGTCAAAGAGGGCGATCTCGCTGTGACCGCGGAAGTTGCCGCACCTTGAAAGCGGCGCTGATTTCATTTCAGAATGTTGCCCGAATTTACGGCATGGGCGAAGCCGAGGTTGCGGCGTTAGCTGGCGTCGATTTTGAGATTAAGGCCGGTGAGTTCGTGGCAATTATGGGGCCAAGCGGCTCTGGTAAATCCACGGCGATGAATATTATCGGCTGCCTCGACCAGCCAACCAGCGGCACTTACGCTTTTGCCGGAGCCGACGTCAGCACGCTTGACCGCGACCAGCAAGCCATGCTGCGGCGGCATTTTTTGGGTTTTGTTTTTCAGGGTTTTAATCTGCTCGCCCGCACAACTGCGCTGGAAAATGTAGAATTGCCGCTGATTTATCGCGGACTTTCCCGTGCTGACCGCCGCGATGCCGCCTATAATGCGCTCGCTAAAGTTGGCCTGACGGGCCGTGAAAATCATGTGCCATCGGAACTATCCGGCGGCCAACAACAGCGCGTGGCTATTGCCCGCGCGCTGGTCGGCAATCCGCAGGTGATTTTGGCCGATGAGCCGACAGGAAACCTTGACACGCACCGCAGCCATGAAATCATGGAGCTGTTGGTGCGCCTTAATCAAGACGAGGGCATCACCATTGCCATGGTCACGCATGAGGATGAAATGGCGGCCTATGCTAGCCGAAACATTATTTTTAGCGATGGTAAAATCGCCTATGATGGCGTTGCGCAAAGCCGCGTGACACGTGAGCTTTCCCATGTTTATTGAAACCATTTGGCTGGCGCTACGCACAATATTGCGCAACAAACTTCGCTCATTTCTCACTGTCCTTGGTATCGTTATCGGCATCGCATCGGTGATAGCGCTCGTGACAATCGGGCAGGGGTCTTCGGCTCAAGTATCCGCCAATATCGCCAGCTTGGGTTCAAATATGCTCATCATCCGCCCCGGACGGCCAGGCATGGGGCCGGGTCCGCGCGATGGCGCAGCAAGTTTTCGGCTGAAAGACACTGAAGCCTTGGCAGGCCAACCGCTGATTGAAAGCGCAAGCCCAGCTGTTTCGCGGGGGCAAACGGCTGTGTTTGGCAACACCAATAGTGCCACGCAAATTACCGGCACGGATAGCAATTATTTGGGCGTTAACGGTTGGCAATTGGAAAGCGGGCGGTTGTTTTCAATGAGTGAGGAAAAGGCTGGCGCAGCGGCCTGTATTATCGGTGAAACCGTAAGGCGTGAATTGTTTGGTGAGGCCAGCCCGCTTGGGCAAACAATCCGGATCAAACGTATATCGTGCGCAGTGATTGGCCTTCTTAAAGCTAAAGGCGCAGGCACATTCGGCAACGATCAAGACGATCTGATTTTAATGCCCATCCGCGCGGTGCAGCGCCGAATCACCGGAAATGTCGATGTGCAAACCATTTATGCCAAGCTGACGCCGGATGCGACGACGGCCAGCGCCACCGCTGAAATTCAGGATATTATGCGCGAGCGCCGCCGCATTGAGCGCGGGCAAGAGGATGATTTCAACGTTACGGATTTGAAGCAGTTTACGTCGGCATTGTCGGGCATCACCGGCGTTTTGACCGGGCTTCTGACGTCAATTGCCGGTATCAGCCTGCTGGTCGGCGGCATTGGCATTATGAATATTATGCTGGTTTCAGTAACCGAGCGCACCCGTGAAATCGGCATCAGATTGGCGATTGGCGCAACCGCGCGGCAAGTGCTGGCGCAGTTTTTGATTGAGGCCGTGGTGCTGTCGCTGATTGGCGGCTTGATCGGCGTCGCGCTCGGGTTGGTACTTGCCGCAGTGGGTTCCAGCTTCATGGCCATACCGTTTGCGCCCGATGTGCGCGTGGTGGCACTTGCCTTCGTATTTGCAGCGATCGTGGGGATTGTATTCGGGTTTTTTCCGGCACGGAAGGCGGCTCGGCTGGACCCGATTGAGGCGCTGCGGTATCAGTGAGCGCCTTCCTTAATCTCCCTAATTGCGGGGGAGATGTCGCCTCTTTGGCGACAGAGGTGGCACTTGGCGCTTATTTAAGAAGGTTCCCCCTCTGTCACGGAGCCTGTCCTTGGGCTTGGCTTTGCCAAGGCCCGGGGATGGCATCTCCCCCCAAGTGGGGAGATTAAAGAAGGGTATTTTGAGTTTTGAATTATTTCCAATTATTCAACTCTAGACTCCGCACATTGCTGCGCAATTCCGGAATGAGGCAAAGTGATTAGCGTGGTGCAGTTGGTGTGAGCTTTGGGTGCGCGAGTTTGTTCGTGAGGGTTTCAAAACCCTTACCAATTGCTCCCAACAAGTAACTCGTTCCAATCTGGGTTTTGCGCTTCAATAAGCGCTATTTTCCAAGCCCGCCGTCATTTTTTAATTTCCTTTTCGCACGCGATTGCGCCGCCAATATCGAAATACTCTTCACTCCACACTAAGCGGTGAACGCCATATTTCGACGTAAACCCCGATACGATATGATTTTTATGTTCAAACATTCGTGGCGCTAAATCGGATGTAACGCCGACATAAAGGGTGCCATTTTTCTGGCTTGCCAACATGTAAACCGTTCCGGCCACTGATTTATGCCTTGGCTTTTTGAATGTTTACCAAAATAGCAAATTTCAATCTCTTCGTCATCCCGGGGCGAGCGCAGCGAAGAATCCGGGACCCATGCCTATGAGTTTTAAGGAAGTGACGCAATTTCAATGCGCAATCTCATTAGCCTCAGGCATGGGTCCCGGGTTCTGGCGAAAGAGCCAGCCCCGGGATGACGAAGAGTTACAAACGCGAGCAGACGCATGCAATTTTCCAATATTTCTGCAATTCACCACATAATCCATCTTGAATAATCTATTCAAAACCAATAGATGGCTGCCAACACCAACAGGCGGGCACTTATGGATATTCCAATTCTCACCGGCAGGCAGGTGCGGTATATTCGCTCCATGCTTGACCTCAGCCAAGCGGAACTCGCGGCAAAGGCCGGGGTTTCACAGCCGACGATTTTCCGGATGGAAGCAGATGCCGCGCGTGAGCACCAATCGATTGCTGTCTTGAAAATCCGGTCGCTGGCCGATGAAAATCTGCTGCACGTGCCAGACCATGCCTCCTTTTCAGACCGCAGCAATGCCCTGCAAGCCCCTAAATTAAAATCAGAAAGCCGTGTGATGAATTCTAACCAACCTGCATGGTCACCCACAAGCTGGCGCACAAAGCCTATTCAGCAAGTACCTGCTTTCCCTGACATGAAGGCGCTCAGCGATGTTGAGGATCGCCTGCGTGGCTGGCCGCCTTTGGTGTTTGCGGGTGAAGCTCGGGCGCTGAAAAAGTCGCTTGCGGCGGTGGCCGAGGGCAGGGCGTTTTTGCTGCAGGGCGGCGATTGCGCTGAAAGTTTTGCTGAGCATGGCGCGGATAATATCCGCGATTTCTTCCGCGTGTTTTTGCAAATGGCGGTGGTGCTGACGTTCGGTTCTGCGCGCCCCGTGGTGAAAGTCGGGCGTATTGCCGGGCAGTTTGCCAAACCGCGTTCATCCAATGATGAAGTACGGAACGGCATCACGCTGCCATCTTATCGCGGCGATATCATTAACGGGTTTGATTTTGATGAGGCCTCGCGCGTGCCCGATCCGAACCGGCAGGAAATGGCTTACCGCCAATCTGCCGCAACGCTGAATTTGCTGCGCGCGTTTTCGCAAGGCGGCTATGCGGCGCTTGATAATGTGCACAAATGGACTTTGGATTTTGTATCGGAATCGCCGCACAAAAACCGCTATGAAGCAGTGGCTGCGCGCATTTCTGAAACGCTGGATTTTATGCGCGCCATTGGCATCACGCCTGAAAACCATGAGGGCCTGCGCGAAACAGACCTTTATACCAGCCATGAGGCGCTGCTGCTTGGCTATGAAGAGGCGCTTACGCGAAATGATTCCACCAGCGGCGATTATTATGCCACCTCCGGCCATATGATCTGGATTGGCGACCGCACGCGGCAGGCCGACCACGCCCATGTTGAATTTTGCCGCGGTATTAAAAACCCGATTGGTTTGAAATGCGGGCCAACGCTGGAACCCGATGATTTGATCCGCCTGATCGACACGCTGAACCCTGAAAATGAAGCGGGCCGACTGACGCTGATTGCCCGCTTTGGTTCGGATAAAGTGACCGACCATCTGCCGAAACTCATCCGCGCTGTGGAACG
>JANMFT010000443.1:0-5343 GCA_031374255.1 Limoniibacter sp.
GGCGGTCCGCCTTTCACTTCAACAAGGCACATGCGGCAGTTGCCGGCAATCGAAAGCCGTTCATGGAAACAAAAGCGAGGCACCTCCGCGCCAGCCGCTTCCGCCGCTTGCAGCAGCGTGAAGTGATCGGGCACATCAACCTCTAAGCCATCAACTTTTATCTTCGCCATCGTCAAATCCTAATCCGCGTTTATGACACGCGTTTTTCACGCCAAAGGCTAACCTCCGGCAAATGCGCCCAGTCAAACGCAAAATCCGTGTTGCCGTGTTTGTTCAAATGGTCAAGGCGCACTTTGGCCTCTTCCAGCGTTGGCCGGTGCCCTGCTTCAATGTTCCACATCACCAGATGATGCGATTGCAATTTGGCAAAGAATTCAGCTTTGCGCTCGTAGATTTTGCGGTGAACTGTGTTGAACGCAAACGTCTCCAAATGCTTAGCGCTTTGCCACACCGAAAGTGTCATCAATGTTTCAGGCCCGCCAATGACGTTATGACCTTTGGCATCGCGGCCCTCATCTAAAAGCCGCCATACAAAGCCATCCGTCCGCTCTGCCAGAGCATTCATGCGCTCAACATTATCGTTGAACGGCGCTGCAGCAGCGCTCGCATCATCGATTTTCCAAACGGATATGTTGAGTTGGGCGATGGGCATTATTTGCTACTACACGTCCACGAGGTCGAGCCGACGCTCAACTCGGTCTACACGTTGTTCAATACGATCAAGACGGCGGTGCACGCCGGACAAACCTTCTTCAACAGCTGTAACACGCACTTTCAAATCGTGAACATCATCAAGCAGGCGATCCAACTTTCCATCCATCAAACGCAACTGACGCAAAACCAAATTTTCAGGCTCATTTGGCATTTTGATCTCCTGTCTCTCGTTCATAGGGATCGCTAACGAAATACTTATTCATAGCAAACTGCCATCCATCACTCGGCTGCAATCCGCATCGGGGCTACCTGATGCGCGTTCCGCGAAAACTCATCAATGCGGCGTTCCATTTCGGGGCGGAAGTGTTTGATGAGGCCTTGGATGGGCCAAGCCGCAGCATCACCGAGCGCACAAATCGTGTGGCCTTCAACCTGCTTCGTAACCTGCAGCAGCATGTCGATTTCGCGTTTTTGGGCTTGGCCTGTCACCATGCGTTCCATCACACGCCACATCCAGCCGGTGCCTTCGCGGCATGGCGTGCACTGGCCGCAGCTTTCGTGTTTGTAGAAGGCGGCCAGGCGGGCAATCGCTTTGACGATGTCGGTGGATTTATCCATCACGATCACAGCCGCAGTGCCAAGGCCGGATCCGAGCGCTTTCAGGCCGTCGAAATCCATCGGCGCATCCATGATTTGCGCTGCCGGAACCATCGGCACGGACGAGCCGCCGGGGATGACGGCAAGCAAATTGTCCCAGCCGCCGCGTATGCCGCCGCAATGCTTGTCGATCAACTCTTTGAATGAGACGCCCATTGCCTCTTCAAATGTGGCTGGTTTGTTGACATGGCCGGAAACGCAGAACAATTTCGTGCCCGTGTTGTTTTCGCGGCCAAAGCCTTTGAACCACGCGCCACCACGACGCAAAATGGTCGGCGCTACCGCAATCGATTCGACATTGTTCACGGTTGTCGGGCAACCATAAAGACCAACGTTTGCGGGAAATGGCGGTTTCAGCCTAGGCTGGCCCTTTTTGCCTTCAAGGCTTTCCAGCAAAGCGGTTTCTTCGCCGCAAATGTAAGCGCCTGCGCCGTGGTGCAAATAGATGTCAAAATCCCAGCCGCATTTGTTGTTTTTGCCGAGCAGGCCCGCATCATAACACTCATCAAGCGCGCGCTGCAGTGCTTGGCGTTCGCGGATATATTCGCCACGGATGTAAATATAGGCGGCGTGGGCCAGCATAGCCCGACCGGCAATGATGCAACCTTCAAGCAAGGTATGCGGATCATGCCGCATAATATCGCGGTCTTTACAGGTGCCGGGCTCGGACTCGTCAGCGTTGACCACCAGATAATGCGGGCGCTCGCCAACTTCCTTCGGCATGAACGACCATTTGAGGCCGGTCGGAAACCCTGCCCCGCCGCGTCCGCGAAGGCCCGAATCTTTCATCTCTTGGATGATCCAGTCTTTGCCTTTATCGAGCAGGCCCTTGGTGTTATCCCAATGGCCGCGCGACATAGCGCCTTTCAGCGACTTGTCGTTAATGCCGTAGATATTGGTGAAGATACGGTCTTTATCGGTGAGCATATGGGTCATTCCGCGGGTTGAGCAACGAGATCAAGGCGGCGCTCAATGCGCTCCATTCGACCCTCAATTGACGATAAACGTGACAAGATTGAATTCAATTCGCCTTGTGATGCATGCTGATGCAAACGGACTCCAATGAGCTCTTCGCGAATATCGCGCTGACCATTTTTCATTGTAGAAACGTCTGCTTGAAGGCTTTTCAAAACCTCATAAACCAACTCAGCGGAGATTTCTGCCATCACATCACCTCGGCTTCTTACCAAAGACTTTGATATACTCTGCGACGCCGCCTTTGGCCAAGGCCTTGGCTTGTTTTTGCCAATCGTCGCGCTCAATGCGGCCGGAGAATTTCAGGTAACCATCCACCCATTCGCATTCGACTTTTTTCCAAGCGGCCACTTGAGTAAATGTGAAAATTCCCAGCGATTGCAAGGTGGCTTCGATTTTTGGCCCAACGCCGGAGATGAGTTTCAAGTCATCAACGATGGATGGTCTGGCGATACCGGCAGGGCGGTTTTTATCGGCAGCCGGAACTGCAGCAATGGCTGCAACTATTGGTGCAACTTTTGGTGCTGCTTTTGCAACGGCAACAGGTTTTTGCTTGGCAGCTTTCGGCGCAGCCTTGCCGGTTAATGTCAGCGGGCCACCAACAGGCGCTGAAAAAATCCGGTCGATTTGCGGGCCGGGTTTTACGCTTGGGCCTTGGCCGGCTTCAAATGCGTCGATAATTTCGGCTAGACGCTCTGGCGTTAGATCCTCGTAAGTGTCGTGGCCGATCATGACCATTGGTGCGTTAACGCAAGCGCCTTGGCACTCCACCTCTTCCCAAGACAAAGTTCCAGTTGAGTTCAAATGAAACGCATCATGGTGTATTTTGTGCTGGCAAATTTCTTTGAGCGCTTCTGCGCCGCGCAGCATGCAGGGCGTAGTTCCGCAGACTTGCACATGGGCGCGCGTGCCAACTGGCTTGAGTTGAAACTGCGTATAAAACGTCGCGACTTCCAGCGCGCGAATGTAGGGCATCGTCAGCATATCAGCGACGTGTTCGATGGCGGGTTTTGATACCCAGCCTTCCTGATCCTGCGCCAGCATCAATAGCGGAATCACCGCAGATTGCTCGCGACCCTTTGGATATTTCTTAAGCCACTTTTTAACCTCGCCTGTCATTGCCTTGTTGAAAGCAAATGAACGCGGTTGAAGCTGGGGTTCAGCAAGGCGGCGTACAGACATATTCAAAAACCTTCAGGCGTTAACGTGCGCATTTTGATGCGATTTGTTTTGCACGATTGCGTTCAAATGCTCAATCCAAAACGGGCTTTTTGATGCGGCAAAATCGTAGCCAAACCGGCGTGAGCGTTTAATCGCGTCCAATTGTTTGACATCGAGAATTTTTGCAGCCGGCTCATCCCGCCCCAGCCAAAACACGTGCATGCCAAGCTTTTCTATCACGTGGCGTGTCGTTTCATGCGCGAGGTCAGAGCCATGGTCTTCATAGAGAAAAAGCGTGTCCAAGCTTTGCAGTTTCGTTGCAGCGGCCATCGCAACAATTTCGACGCCTTCAACATCAAGCTTAACGATGAATTTTGTGAGGCCTGCAAAATGTTCGTGAGCCGCAACGTCATCGAGAGAAATTGTGATACAATCTAAAATCGGCTTGGTTTTTTCGTCTGGCGCAATCGTGGAACGCGCCTCGTGTTTTGCACCATAAATCAACACGCGTTCGCCGCTGACTGCCCCGATGGCGCGGTTCAAAGCAACGAAACGCTTGTCGTTCAATGAGCGGTTTTTTTCCAGCCGGTCAAAAGTATCGGAGGCGGCCTCGATGGCGATAACCGGCTTTTGTCCTGCGGCTTTACCGGTAATCAATGCCGACCAGAAACCGTGATTTGCGCCGCCATCGATAAAGCCGTATTCGATGTCGCGGGCGGCATTTATTAAATTGGCGTTCTCAGCTTCATAGGGAAATCCGCGCATGAGTAATACTGACCAGTAGGCATCGCAGTAATCTGTCAGCATTCGTGAATCAGAGTTCAACTGGAACAGAATTTTGCGGCGGCTTGGTAGAATCGCACGCAAGAGGCGGCAGACATAGGAGAAGCCGTATAAATGAAAAGGCAGCATAAGACGCACTGCCAAACCAAGCAGCCTCAGAGCAAGCCACTCATGCATTGCGGCATCGGTAATTTTGCCGGTTTGAATGTCAAACGTAATTGGCGGCCTCACCGTCACCTATCAACCTCACCAAACACAATATCGAGCGAGCCCAAAATGGCCGAAACATCAGCCAGCATGTAGCCACGGCAGAGAAAGTCCATCGCTTGCAAATGGGCAAAGCCCGGCGCGCGGACTTTGCAACGATAGGGTTTGTTAGAGCCATCCGACACCAGATAAACGCCAAATTCACCTTTCGGGGCTTCGACAGCGGCGTAGATTTCACCTTCGGGTACTTTGAAGCCTTCGGTGTAAAGTTTGAAATGGTGGATCAATGCTTCCATTGAGCGCTTCATTTCACTGCGTTTTGGCGGCACGATTTTACCGTCGAGCGACGAGACAGGGCCGGTTTTTTCCTTGCCCAAAAGCTGCTCACAGCACTGGCGCATAATGCGAACGGATTGGCGCATCTCTTCCATTCGGATCAAATAGCGGTCGTAGCAATCACCGTTCTTGCCGATTGGAATATCAAATTCCATCTCGGAATAGCATTCGTAAGGCTGGCTTTTACGTAAATCCCACGCCGCGCCAGAACCACGCACCATCACTCCAGAAAAGCCCAATGCCCACGCATCTTCAAGTTTCACGATGCCGATATCGACGTTGCGCTGTTTGAAAATGCGGTTCCCTGTCATCAAAGTATCGAGTTTGGCAACGGTTTCCAAGAACGGGTCACACCATTTGACGATGTCTTCGACCAGCTGCTCTGGCAGATCCTGATGCACACCGCCGGGCCGGAAGTAAGCCGCATGAAGCCGCGCGCCGCAGGCCCGCTCATAAAACACCATTAGCTTTTCGCGCTCTTCAAAACCCCAACGCGGCGGAGTGAGCGCACCAACATCGAGCGCTTGCGTGGTGATGTTGAGCAAATGCGAAAGGATACGTCCAATCTCG
>JANMFT010000125.1:0-1803 GCA_031374255.1 Limoniibacter sp.
GGGGGTTTATGGTGCCCCGAGGGGCGGTTTGCGGGCCAACTGCCAGAGCCAAAAGCCCCTCACCCGTCAGCTGCGCTGCCACCCTCTCCCCGTGAAGAACGGGGCGAGGAAAAAAAGAAAGCGTCACACCCGCCACTCCAAAAAATTGCTGATCAGTTTCAGCCCCAGCTTTTGGCTTTTTTCGGGGTGGAACTGCGTGCCAATCATATTATCTCGCCCGACCATAGCGGTGACGGCCATGCCGTAATCGGTGGTGGCAATCAGCTGTTCTGGCTTTTCGGTAGCCAGATGATAGGAATGCACGAAATAGGCATGCCAGCCATTTGGGCCCAGAGGGATATCGTTTAAGAGTGCATGGCCGTATGGTACCTCAAGCGTGTTCCAGCCGATTTGCGGAATGCGCAAAGTTGTATCGACGGGTTGCATAGGCACAACGTCGCCGGAAATCCAATCAAGGCCATGTGTGATTTCTTTTTCAAGGCCACGGGTGCTCATCAATTGCATGCCAACGCAAATGCCGAGGAACGGCCTCGCTTTGACAATAACGGTTTGATTAAGCGCATCCACCATGCCGGGAACCGCATCCAAACCGCGGCGGCAATCAGCATAAGCACCAACCCCCGGCAGCACGATACGGTCGGCCTTGGCAAGTACATCAGCGTCGGCGGTGACTGTGATTTCAGCGTTCAGTCCGGCCTCCCGTGATGCCCGTTCAAAGGCCTTTTGTGCCGAGCGCAGATTGCCGGAACCATAATCAATGATGGCAACAAGCACGGATCAGCCCTTCGCTTAGCTTTTGGCCGGAAACGCAAAAGCGTTTGAACCGGCAAAGTTTGATGCGGTCGCAATCACGGGTCGCGGCGAGACTGGCGCATCAGGTAGGGCACCAAAAAACCGGATCTCGGCTTCTTCGTTATTGTCAGCTTCAGCCACTGCTGCCTCATACCAGCCCGTCCGTTCGAGATTGGCAATTCTCAAGGTTGCTCCTTCCAGCGACACGTAAATTGAAACTGGAAGGTCTACCGCCAACATCAAAAGCGGCGCGTTGAACTGCCACGCTGCCAATCCGCCCAATACCATGATGCCTATCACAGCCGCAGCTGCCAGCCATTGGCGGTGAAACAGCAGCCAGAGATGCGGCACGATCAATGCAAGCAGCGAAAACTTATCGCGGATGAATTCCGCGCTTGCGCTGTCATTGCCTTTTTGCATGACGACATAACGCGCCATTACAGGGAACCCTTGGTTGACGGGACAGAGTCAGTCCGCGGGTCTTTCTCGACGGCCATGCGTAAGGCACGGGCAAAAGCTTTAAAAGTTGCCTCGGCAATATGGTGGCTGTTGATGCCGTGCACTTGGTCGATGTGCAGCGTTATCCCGCCATGCGAAGCTACGGCTTGAAAAAATTCGCGCACGAGTTCGGTATCGAACGTGCCGATTTTTGGCGTTGGAAACGTCACATTCCAAACCAGATAAGATCGTCCCGACAAATCCAACGCGCAGCGTATTTGTGCATCGTCCATTGGCAGCGAGCATTCACCATAGCGGCGGATACCGCGTTTATCACCAAGTGCTTTTGCCAGCATCTGGCCAATGGCAATACCGCAATCTTCCACCATATGATGATCGTCGACATGCAAATCGCCGGTGCCGCGCACATCAAGATCAATCATGGAGTGGCGGGCCAGTTGATCCAGCATATGATCGAAAAACCCGACACCGGTTTGGTTTAAGTGCGCGCCTACGCCATCCAAATCAACGCCGACAAAAATTTCGGTCTCGTTGGTTTTGCGGGTGATCGTC
>JANMFT010000151.1:0-3901 GCA_031374255.1 Limoniibacter sp.
CCATTGCCGATGCCTCGCGCCGTGATTTGTTCGCCAAGCCACATCAAGAACATCGTGCCACCAACCAAAGTGATGACGCATGTTGCGATAAAGAACCAGCCGGGGTTGGCAACGATTCCGTCACCGCCCGATAGCCCGACAGCGATACCGTAAGCCTGCACCAGCGCAAGCAACACTGTGCCATAACGCGTATATTGGTTGATGATTTTGCGGCCCTGCTCACCCTCTTTTTTGAGTTGCTCGAGCGACGGAATAACCGACGTCATCAACTGCATGATGATCGAGGCGGATATATACGGCATGATACCGAGGGCAAAAATCGCCATGCGCTCGACGGCACCGCCGGAAAACATATTGAACATGCCGAGCACGCCGCGGCTTTGTTGCGCAAACGCCCGCGCGAAAGCATCAGGGTCAATGCCGGGCAACGGAATATGTGTGCCCAGTCGGTAAACCAGCAATGCGCCGAGCGTGAACCACAAACGACGTTTGAGATCTTCGGCTTTGGCAAATGATTTGAAATTTAGATTGGCTGCAAGCTGTTCTGCTGCTGATGCCATGATGTTTAAGCCCCGCTATCGCCGGTTGTCCGGTAAAAATCGCGGGAAGCGGCAACTTAAAGCGCCCTGCCCCCATGCGGATTTAAACCGATTAATCTTGAGGATCAGATATTGACTGTGAGGCCAACATGCAAGCGGCGGGTAAGTCCCGCCGCCAGTGTAATTCAATTATTCAGCGGCTTTTTCAGCCTCTTTTTTGGCAGGAACTTTAACAGTGCCGCCAGCTTTTTCAATTTTCTCGACCGCAACTTTTGAAGCGCCAGCCACATCAACGTGGATGGCCTGTTTCAAATCGCCGTCAGACAAAACGCGCACGCCGTCCATGGCTCTGCGTAAAACTTTAGCTTCAACCAAAGCCGCCACCGTAATCGGGGTTTTCGCGCTGAGTTTACCGGCATCAATCGCCATTTGAATACGGCCAAGTGAAACCGTGTTCAGATCTTTTGCGAAAATGTTCGTGAAACCGCGTTTTGGTAAACGGCGGTAGATTGGCATCTGGCCGCCTTCAAAGCCGTTAATGGCAACACCTGAGCGCGAGCTCTGGCCTTTGACACCACGGCCACCGGTTTTGCCCGAGCCAGAACCAATGCCGCGCCCAACGCGCTTACGGTTTTTGGTAGAACCTTCATTGTCTTGGATTTCGTTAAGTTTCATGGCTTTTGCCTTTTCCTGTCAGCAACGCAGCACTTAAGCTACGAATTACGCTTCCTCGACGATACGCACCAAATGTGCAACCTTGGCGACCATGCCGCGAATGGCAGGCGTATCGTTCAAAGTTGATTTGCGGTGCATTTTGTTAAGCCCGAGACCAATCAGCGTAGCACGCTGGTCGGCTGGACGACGGATTGGGCTGCCGGTTTGCTCAACGGTGATTGTTTTTGTGTTTGCCATAATGGTTCTCCTTGGCCCGGATTATGATTCGTCGGTGCCTACAACCGACTGACGGCGCTCTTGCAGCGTGGCAAATTTAAGCCCGCGTGAAGCAGCAATGTCTTTCGGATGCATTTGGCCTTTAAGTGCGTCAAATGTTGCGCGCACCATGTTATAGGGGTTCGATGAGCCCAGCGATTTTGAAACAACGTCTTGGACGCCAACAGCTTCAAAAACAGCACGCATCGGACCACCAGCAATAATACCGGTACCGGGCTTGGCTGCGCGCAAAATCACTTTACCTGCGCCATGACGACCTGCAACATCATGATGCAATGTGCGGCCTGAGCGCAACGGAACAAAAATCAAATCGCGTTTTGCAGCTTCAGTTGCTTTGCGGATAGCTTCCGGCACTTCACGCGCCTTGCCATGACCAAAGCCAACACGGCCTTTCTGGTCACCAACCACTACGAGTGCGGCGAAACCGAAACGACGGCCGCCTTTAACAACTTTTGCAACACGGTTAATATGGACGAGGCGATCTACAAAGCCATCGTCTTCTTTCTCGGGCGCTTTACCGCCGCGAGGACGCTCATTAGGTGTACGTGCCATGGCCTTATTCCTGTTTTTTTATGGTCAGCACTACAATTAAGGCCGCTGACAGCGATAAATAGTTTCGCTGGGCACGCCCGGTGAAATGAAGCCCCGACTTGTGCGGGGCTTTCATGAATTAGAACTTGAGGCCGCCCTCGCGGGCTGCGTCGGCCAGCGATTTCACACGGCCATGGTAGATATACGGGCCGCGGTCAAACACGACTTCGCTCACACCAGCTTTAACGGCCCGCTCTGCAACCAGTTTGCCAACGGCGGCAGCAGCAGCGGCATCGGCACCGGTTTTCAATGAGCCACGGAGGTCTTTCTCCATGGTCGAAGCTGCGGCAACGGTTTTGCCCGCAACATCATCAATGATTTGCGCATAGATATTTTTCGAAGACCGGAAGACCGAAAGGCGAAGACGCCCATTGGCTGCCGCCTTGACCTGCCGACGCACGCGGTTTGCACGGCGCGTAATTGCTTGTTTGCTCGTAGCCATGACAGAACCTTACTTCTTCTTGCCTTCTTTGCGGACGAGAATTTCTTCCGCATATTTGATGCCTTTGCCTTTATATGGCTCTGGCCCGCGATATTTACGTATTTCAGCCGCAACCTGCCCCACAACCTGACGGTCGATACCGGAAATAAAGATTTCCGTTGGCTTTGGCACAGTGATTGAGACGCTTAGTGGCGGCTCATAGACAACTTCATGGCTAAAGCCAAGCGATAGCTGGACATTGCGGCCCTGCATCGCGGCTCGATAACCAACGCCATTGATCTCGAGCTTGCGAACGACGCCATCTTTCACACCGCTCAAAATATTAGCGATCATGGTGCGCGACATGCCCCATTTCGAACGGGCAACTTTAGTCTGGTTGCGCGGGTGAACGGCAACGGCGCCATTTTCCATTACAACAGAACAATCATCACCCACAACGAAGTGCAGCTCACCCATTGGGCCTTTGGCCGAAACCTTTTGGCCGTCAACGGTTGCAGTAACGCCAGCTGGCACCTGAACCGGTTTTTTTCCGATACGAGACATGTTGTCCGTTCCTAAAACTACGATCCGACAGGATCAAAAAATGCGGCAAAGATATTCGCCGCCAACATTATGCTCACGCGCAGTATGGTCGGCCATCACGCCCTTTGGCGTCGAGAGAATGGCGATACCAAGACCGTTGGCAACGTTGGGGATCGATTTAACACCGATGTAAACGCGGCGGCCGGGCTTCGACACACGGGCGATTTCACGGATAACCGGAGCACCTTCATAGTACTTCAGCTCAATCGTAATATCAGCCTTGCCGTTGGCATGGTCAACGCGCGAAAAATCACGGATATAACCTTCGCTTTTCAGTACTTCGCACACACGGGCGCGCAAAACTGAGGCTGGTGTAACGACGGTGGCTTTACGACGGTGCAAGCCATTACGGATGCGTGTCAGCATATCACCGAGAGGATCACTTAAAGACATTGATGTTCTCCCTTACCAGCTTGACTTAACCAGACCGGGGATCCGGCCTTGGTTGCCAAGTTCGCGGAGCGCGATACGAGACATGTTGAGTTTACGATAGTAAGCGCGTGGACGCCCGGTCACGCCGCAACGGTTGCGAATGCGTGTCTTGGCGGAATTGCGCGGCAAAGCAGCCAATGTGATTTGCGCCTTAAAGCGCTCTTCCATTGAAGCGGACCGGTTCATAATGATTGCTTTGAGCGCAGCGCGCTTTGCAGCAAATCTTGTAACCATTTTGCGTTTACGTTCGTTATTTTCGGTGGCGCTTAGTTTTGCCATATCGAAGTCCTTTTTCCGCTGCCGTTACGCACGGAACGGGAAGTTGAAAAGACGCAATAATTCGCGTGCCTCAGCATCCGTTGCC
>JANMFT010000208.1:0-5323 GCA_031374255.1 Limoniibacter sp.
GATTTTTGAGCCATTTTCCAGCGAGCGACTGATTACACTACCGGCACACCCATTGCCATCAGCGTCAAATATCACCTGCTTTTGCAGCCTTTCGAGAGCTTAACGGCATAGGCCATACCGGAGGCCTTGCCATAATGCTGCAAAAGCAGGTGATATTTGACGCTGATGGCAATGGGTGTGCCGGTAGTGTAATCAGTCGCTCGCTGGAAAATGGCTCAAAAATCATTCATGGGTTGTGGTTTGGTGCGAACCCTAAAAAGCTACCGGTTTCAGCAACCCAAGTTGAAGCTCAACGCCAACAAGCATCAAATCTGGAGAATCAAAAACCGGAAGTATTTGGTGCGTTGGAGCAGTTGGCAGCTCGGCTTGAAGCCACTTTTCATGACGCGCAAAAGTTTGAATTCGTTGCTAGCGGTGGAGAGGTTTTTGCCATGTCCACTGAGCCCGCCAAACCCGGCATCAAAGCAGCACTTCGCATCGCGTGCGACTTAGTTGAGGCTGGCGTGGCCAAACCCGAAGATGTGCTTGTCCGGATTGACCCTTTATCACTCGAACAATTAATCCACCGCACAATTGACCCAGAAGCCACACGCGATGTCATCGCAACCGGCCTTGCGGCATCACCCGGCGCAGCCACGGGCGCATTGGTGTTTTCCGCCGCTGAGGCCGCCGCCCGCCGCGCCAAAGGTGAAGCCTGCATTTTGGTTCGCACCGAAACAAGCCCTGAAGATGTGGTTGGCATGGCCGCATCTGACGGTGTTGTAACAGCCCGTGGTGGCCTCACCAGCCATGCTGCCGTTGTTGCGCGTGGTATGGGAAAACCTTGCGTCACCGGTGCGGCAAGTTTGCAAATTGATTCAGCGCGCCGCACGTTTGTGGCCAATGGCCGCGCGTTTACGTCAGGCCAAATCGTGACAATTGACGGAACGTCGGGCGAGATATTGGCGGGCGCTGTGCCAACTGTGTTGCCGGAAATCTCGGATGATTTCGCAACGATTTTAGGCTGGGCCGACGGTCTGCGCGACCTTGGTATCAGGGCCAATGCCGATATGCCGCTGGACGCAATCACGGCGCGCAATTTTGGAGCAGAGGGCATCGGTCTTTGCCGCACCGAACATATGTTCTTCCGTGAAGACCGCGTCGCTGTGATGCGCGAAATGATTTTGGCTGACAGCGAAGTGACACGGCAAACCGCGCTTGCAAGGCTGGGCCCAATGCAGCGCGATGATTTTGAGGAACTTTTTGAAATCATGGCTGGTATGCCGGTGACACTTCGCCTGCTTGATCCGCCTCTGCACGAATTTTTGCCAAGCCGCGACCATGAGTTTGTCGATACGGCGCGTGCGCTCGGTATTGAGGTTGAGAGTTTGCGCATTCGAGTTGATGCCATGCGCGAGGTCAACCCGATGCTTGGCCATCGGGGATGCAGGCTGGCGATTTCACATCCGGAAATTCTCGACATGCAAGCCCGCGCGATTTTTGAGGCGTCGATGAATGCCGAGGATAAATCCGGACGCGTGATTGAGCCTGAAATAATGATCCCGTTTGTGTCTGCCGCCGAAGAGGTTCGTATCGTTTGTGCGCGCATTGAAAAAATGGCGAAGACCCTCGAACAGGAACGTGGGCGCAAACCCGTTTACAGCGTTGGCACTATGATTGAACTGCCACGCGCGGCCTTGGGTGCTGACCGGATAGCCAAGGAATGTACGTTTTTCTCGTTCGGCACCAATGATTTGACGCAGACCACCTACGGCATTTCGCGCGATGATTCCTCACCGTTTCTGGCGCTATACCGCGAGCGGCGGGTATTTCAGGACGACCCGTTTCAAAAGTTTGATATTGTTGGCGCTGGCGAATTAATGCGCATTGCTACGCATAAAGGCCGCGCCGAGCGGCCTGATCTAGAGATCGGCGTTTGCGGTGAACATGGTGGCGAACCGGCTTCGATTGCATTTTTTGATTCGCTTGGTCTCGACTATATTTCCTGCTCGCCTTACCGCGTGCCAATCGCCCGCCTCGCAGCTGCTCAAGCGGCGATCAGGCGTAAAGCGGCCAAAATAAATTAAGGACTTAATCTATGCGCCGCCAGCTTGTGAGACGGGTATCAAAGTCAGCGCGGGCCGCTCAAGCGGTTGCCTTTTTTTCTGTCGTACTTGGTGTGATTGCAACGGCAGCACACAGGCTTGGTATCATTGATACGTTATCGTTCCTTATCGCGGGCGGTGTGGCAGCTTCAATCGCTCTATTGGCATTAGGGTTGGCTGCCCTCGGTCTTTGGCGCATGTGGAGCGAAGGCGCTAAAGCAGGCGGGGCTGCACTGCGAGCTGCGATTTTGTCGGGGTTGACCCTCAGCCCGTTTGCGTTTGCTATTGTGCTGGGTTTGCAAACACCGATGATCAATGATGTTTCAACCGATTGGATTATACCGCCGCAGTTTCCGGTCGGTAGCCGGATTGATATAACGCCGCCTTTCACAGAACCATACCCGCAAGCAGAGATCGCACGACTGCAATCGGAAGCTTATCCTGATATTGTAACACAAGATCTAAACATTGAGCCGCAAGTGGCTGAGCAAATCATAAATGTTGCGGCGAAGGCTGTCGATTGGAAACCGACAACACAAGCTGGCAGTTTAAATAGCGGCGAAGGTGAAACCCGCGCATTTGAAACACGTTCATTCATTTTTGGTTTCACCGACGATATTGTGGTTCGGTTGAGAAGGGCAGATAACAGTCTTAAATTGGATGTGCGGTCAACCGGGCGGGCTGGCAGTGCCGACCTTGGTGCCCATGCCAAACGCATCCGAGCATTCTTTGCTGCATTTGCCAGTGAGCAAAGGAAGCGCGGCGTATAATTTTGTTTGAGGAGCTTCACCCATGAAGGGCTGTATCGTCGGCTGGTCGCACTTGCCGTTTGGCAAACATAGCTCAGCCTCAGTTGAAAGCATGGTGGTAGAGGCTGCTAATGCTGCGCTCGCGCATGCCGGAATTGAAGCGGGTGACGTCGACGAGATTGTGCTTGGCCATTTCAACGGCGGTTTTTCAGCACAGGATTTTACGGCGTCCCTTGTGCTTCAAGCCAATGACGTTTTGCGGTTTGTGCCTGCCACACGTGTAGAAAATGCTTGTGCTACAGGTTCTGCTGCGGTGCGCGCGGGCCTTCGGGCAATAGAAGCAGGTGCAGCGCGCATTGTGTTGGTTGTTGGCGTTGAACAGATGACAACAACGCCGGGGCCTGAGATTGGCGCAAACCTGCTCAAGGCGTCTTATTTGCCGGAAGATGGCGCAACCGAAGGCGGGTTTGCCGGGGTGTTTGGCAACATCGCTTCAGCGTATTTTCAGCGTCATGGTGACCAGTCTGACGCGCTGGCAACTATCGCCGCTAAAAATCATAGAAATGGGATGGATAATCCTCTTGCGCAAATGCGCAAAGATTTTGGCTATGATTTTTGCCGGACTGAAAGTGACAAAAACCCGTTTGTGGCAGGGCCGCTTAAACGTACCGATTGTTCTTTGGTGTCTGATGGCGCAGCGGCTTTAGTGCTGGCAGACTTTGATACGGCTTTATCAATGAAACGTGCGATCGCTTTTCGCGCTAACGAGCATGTGCAAGATTTCCTGCCAATGTCGAAGCGTGATATTTTGCTGTTTGAGGGGTGCGCCGAGGCTTGGAAACGTGCGTTTGCAAAATCAAAATTATCACTTGATGACTTATCGTTTGTTGAAACCCATGATTGTTTCACGATCGCTGAACTGATCGAGTATGAGGCGATGGGCCTTGCAAAACCCGGTCAGGGCGGCGCAATTGCGTTGGAAGGACAAACCCAAAAAGGCGGGCGTTTACCGGTGAATCCGTCTGGCGGGCTAAAGGCCAAAGGCCACCCGATAGGTGCCACCGGCGTATCCATGCACGTACTGTCCGCGATGCAATTGACGGGCGAGGCGGGCGAAATTCAGGTGCCAAACGCCAAACTCGCTGGTATTTTCAATATGGGTGGCGCAGCGGTGGCCAATTACGTTTCTATATTGGAGCGGATCAGATAGTTTTTTGATGCTGTTTGCTTATGGAGCTTTGCTTTGTCCAACCCAATACTTGTTGAAATTTTGCGCGGCAGCGTTGTCGAAAGCCGCCATCGTGGGTTGGTATCTGTGTTTGATGGTGATGGCACAGAAGTATTGAGTTTAGGCGATGTCACACGCCCAGTCTTTCCGCGCTCGGCCTGCAAACTCATTCAGGCCTTGCCCTTTATCGAGTCTGGTGCGGCGGATGCATACGGATTTGGCAATAGAGAATTATCTTTGGCCTGCGCCTCGCACTCCGGCGAACCCGAACATGCGGCGCTAGCCGAAGCCATGCTAGTGAGAGCTGGGCAAAACAGGGAAACATTAGAGTGTGGCACACATTGGCCGTTTGATGCGCCTGTAGCCATTAAACTTGCGCAATCCGGCGCAGTGCCAAATGCCTGCCACAATAATTGCTCCGGCAAGCATGCCGGTTTCATCTGTACTGCAGTGCATTTGGGAGATGATCCAGCGGGCTATGTGTCGGCGGCGCATCCGGCGCAAATGCGGGTGCGCGATGCGATGGCGGAAGTGACCAGCGCAGTCCATGCAAGCGAAGCTTGCGGCACAGATGGCTGCTCCATTCCAACCTATGCCATTCCACTTACTGCCTTAGCGCACGGTTTTGCCAAAATGGCTACCGGACAAGGGCTTGCCACAATCCGCGCCAAAGCTGCCAAACGTTTGATGGGTGCTTGTATGGCTGAACCCTTTTACATGGCGGGAACCAAGCGTTTTTGCACAGAGATTATGGCTGCGGCACCGGGCCGCGTGTTTGCCAAGATTGGTGCTGAGGGCGTCTATTGTGCTGCAATACCCGAACTTGGTTTTGGCATTGCGCTTAAAATTGACGATGGCGCGTTTCGTGCAGCTGAGCTGATGGTGGCAGCGGTTATTGCACATTTGGCGCGTGACATGCCGGAAATTGCAGAGCCGGTTGCCGCTATGGCGCACAAAACTGACAACAATTGGAACAAGATAAGAGTGGGTGAACAGCGTGTTGTTTCGGGGCTATTTGCTTAGGATTATCTTTTTCGGCACCTAAATTACCCCCACCCTGTATCCCTCCCCACAAGGGGGAGGGAGCCTCCCGCACTTACATTTCTTTTTTGAGCTTCGTGCCTGGCACGGAATTTAATAGACAAATCGCCGTGTTTAAGTCCCCTCCCCCTTGTGGGGAGGGATACAGGGTGGGGGTAATTTAGGTGCCGAAAAAGATAATCCTAAGCAAATAGCCCCGAAACAACACGCTGTTCACCCAC
>JANMFT010000229.1:0-4378 GCA_031374255.1 Limoniibacter sp.
GCGCTTGCGCCCTCAAAATTTACCATCACGCCGCGCAACCCTGAAAAAGCGCTGCCCTTTGGCGGCAATCACGTCATTTTTGCATCAATTGCTTCGCCGCCAAATTACTCAGACATGATGACAGGCCGTGTTTCTGGCAAACGCGAGCATTTCCAAAAACTGGTAAAGTTGACGCATTATTTTAACTGCATCCATGTGCATGCAGGTTATCAGGTTGAACCGCTAGACAGCCACCCGTCGGTACGGCATTTGGATTGTTTGCACGACCAGCTGACTTTGTCCGATAAGGTTGTGCATGGCTATTCCCTTGGCACCGAACGTATTGAAGACGTGATGGAAATGGTGCGGATTGCGGGCGGATTGAGCCACGCCGAGTTTGCTGCCAAGCCGCGCATGTTCACCAACATCAATTCAACTTCGCCATTAAAGCATGACTTGCCGATGCTCGATGGCGCGATGCGCATGGCCCGCAAGGGCCAACCGGTGATCATTACCCCCTTCACTTTGGCCGGTGCAATGAGCCCGATCACCATGGCAGGAACCGTCGCGCAATCCATTGCCGAAGCGCTGATTGCAATCGTGCTGCTGCAATGCGTCAACCCCGGAGCACCATGTGCCATCGGCACGTTTTCATCCAACGTCGATATGAAGACCGGCGCGCCTGCCTTCGGCACACCGGACTATATCCGCGCCACGCAAATGACCGGCCAGATGGCACGGTTTTACAATCTGCCGCTGCGCTCATCCAACACCAACGCCACCAATTGCGTTGACGCACAGGCGATGATTGAATCATCACATTCACTGTTTGCCGCGCTCACTTCCGGCACCAATTTTGTCTATCACGCCGCCGGCTGGCTAGAAGGCGGCCTTTGCGCCTCGTTCGAAAAATTCATCATTGATTGCGAGCAAATCCAGCAATTATCGGCCTATATGAAACCCGTAGATTGGAGCCCCGAAGCGCTCGCGGTGGAAACCGTGCGCGAGGTTGGCCCCGGCGGCCATTTCTTCGGAACGCAACACACGCAAGACCGTTACGAAACCGCATTTTACGCGCCGTTTTTGTCCGACTGGTCAAACTTCGAAAACTGGCGCGACAATGGCAGCGTTGAAACCGTCGAGCGCGCCTACAAACTAGGCCAGCGCATTTTGGCGGAGTTTGAACCAGCGCCCATGGATGATGCCATCCGCTCAGAGCTCGATGATTTTGTCGCACGCCGCAAATCAGAAGGCGGCGCGCCGACCGATTTTTGATGGTGTTTAACTTCCTGAGTTCTATGAGCCGGACAGATTACCCCTCTCTGTCGGCAAAGCCGACATCTCTCCCGCAAGGGGAGAGATTGGAGCCTTATTTTGTCAGGCTTTCGACAACTGCACCGATTCAAAAAAGCTCAGCGCCAATCTCTCCCCTTGCGGGAGAGATGTCGCGGTCTTCGGCGACAGAGAGGGGTGTTCTTTGCACCCCTAAATTCTAATGCTTACCCCCCGCTTTTCTGTCGCCATCACCTTCCTCTGCTTTGGCATCGGCCTCGGCCTCTGGAGCGGGTCAGTCCCCGAAGTCTCGCGAAACGCGGGCTTGTCACCTGAAGCGTTAGGGGCCGCTTTCGTTGGTTTTGGCATTGCCAGCATTGCAGGCTTTGCTGTGGCTGGGCGTTTATTGGTCAACGTCAGCCTCAAACGCCGCCTACTGTTGTTATTGGCGCTAACGGCACTTTGCCTCTCTGTTTTACTGCATGCCAATTCTGCCTTCATGCTGTTTGCGGCACTTTTCGTTTACAGCTTTTTGGCCGCCAGCGTTGACCTGGTGATGAACAGCGAAGGTGTTGCGGTCGAACGCGAAACCGGTTTCCCGATACTGTCAGGCTTTCACGCCATGTCGTCAGTCGGCCTGGCAGGCGGAGCGATTCTCGGCAGCTATTTGTCGGTGACTTTTGGCGTCACCATTACGGCCATTGCAGGCTTTGTTGCCTATGGCGCAGCTATGCTTGCTGTGGTCAAAGCCACGCCCGACCGCGGGCCGACCGAAGCCACCACCGGCCAATCATGGTTCAAGCCGTCCACTACGTTTGTTTTGCTGAGCACGATTGTTGGCATTTCTATTGCTGTTGAACTTTCCACCATCATGTTTTCTGCAAAGACGTTGGCTGCAGAGGCCCCTGCCCTAGCCGCCTATGCTGGGACCGGCGCAACAGTTTACGCAATCGTGCAAGCCATCACCCGCTTTGGCGGCGATGCGCTCCGCGCCAAAATCGGCGATGAAAAGCTGCTGGTGATATCGCTTGGCGTTATTTTGGTTGGCCTTGCCAATGTCGTGATGTCTACCGGCTTTACGCACTCTATCATCGGCTTCGGCATTGTCGGCCTTGGCACGGCCTGCATCGTGCCGGCAGGCTTCGCTCTCGCGCCAAAACTCGCGCCCGCGAGCGCCTCTGCAGCCATCAGCACGCTATCGATGATCGGCGCCCCGTTTCGCATTATCACGCCAATCATCTACGGCAGCATCTCCGGCGCAACAGGCTTTTCACTTGGCTATGGCATCTATGCCGCATTGGCCGTTGTTGCATTTTTTCTGGCGTTGTTGATGGTTCAACGCACTACTTCAAAGGTGACCCCATGAAATCCCATTATCGTGCAATTGTCATTGGCGGCGGCGTTGTCGGCTGCTCGGTGCTGTATCATCTGGCGCGCGAAGGCTGGACAGACGTCTGCCTGATCGAGCGCTCCGAGCTCACCTCCGGCTCAAGCTGGCATGCGGCAGGCGGGTTTCACACGCTGAACGGCGACCCGAATGTGGCAAAGCTCCAAGCCTATACTGTGCAGCTCTATAAAGAGATCGAAGAGCTTTCCGGTCAATCTTGCGGGCTGCATTTGACCGGTGGCGTGATGATGGCCGATACACCGGAGCGTATGGATTTTCTGCGCCTTGCCCACGCCAAAGGCCGCTATTTGGGCATGCAGACCGAGCTGATTACGCCGTCTGAAGCCAAAGCCATGTTCCCGCTGATGGATGAAACCAACTTCGTTGGCGCGATGTGGGATCCGGTCGAAGGCCACCTCGACCCCTACGGCACGACGATTGCTTACTCCAAAGCCGCCAAAATTTTGGGCGCAGACATCGTGCTCCGCAACCGCGTGGTAGAACTCACGCAAAACGCCGATGGCATGTGGAACGTGGTCACAGAGCAAGGCACGGTCACCTGCGAGCACGTGGTAAATGCGGGCGGCCTTTGGGCGCGCGAGGTCGGCCGCATGGTAGGCCTTGAACTGCCAGTGCTGGCCATGGAGCATATGTATCTCCTCACCGAAGACATCCCCGAAGTGGTGGAATACAACAAATCTACCGGCCGCGAGATGATCGGCGTCATTGATTTTAAGGGCGAGATTTACACCCGCCAGGAACGCAACGGCATTTTGCTCGGCACCTATGAAAAGGCCTGCAAGCCATGGTCGCCGAAAGAAGCGCCGTGGAGCTTCGGCCAGGAATTGCTGGAGCCGGATTTGGAGCGCATCGCGCCATCGTTGGAAATCGGCTTCAAACATTTTCCGGCGCTTGAAAAAACCGGCATTAAAAAAATTATCAACGGCCCATTCACCTTTGCGCCCGATGGCAACCCGCTCGTCGGGCCGGTGCCGGGCCTTACCAATTTCTGGGTTGCTTGCGCCGTGATGGCGGGCTTCTCACAAGGCGGCGGCGTTGGCCACGCGCTCTCGCAATGGATGGTCAATGGCGACCCCGGTGCGGACATTTGGGGCATGGATGTCGCCCGATTCGGCGAATGGGCGACGCTCCGCTACACCAACGCCAAAGTGCGCGAGAATTATTCGCGCCGGTTCTCAATCCGCTTTCCGAACGAAGAACTACCCGCCGCACGCCCTGCCGAAACCACCCCGCTCTATGATGTGATGCGCCACGACAACAACGCCGTGATGGGCGACACATGGGGCTTGGAGACCCCGCTATGGTTTGCGCCCAAAGGCACTGAAGCCAAAGACATTTTATCATTCCGCCGCTCCAATGATTTTGAGCATATCGGCAATGAAGTGCGCCAAACCCGCGAGAAATGCGGCGTTACCGAAATCGCCAACTTCGCCAAATACACCGTTGAAGGCGCGGGCGCGGAAGCCTTCCTCGACCATTTAATGTGCAACAGTCTGCCCAAGCTAGGCCGCTTGGTGCTGACGCCCATGCTCAATGAATTCGGCAAAATCATCGGTGATTTCACGATTGGCCGTTTGGGCGAACATAAGTTCATGATCTTCGGCTCCACCGCCGCGCAGCGCTATCATATGCGCTGGTTTGAAAAGCACTTGCCGAAGGATGGGTCTGTCACGATCACCCGCCACCACCAGCAGCTTGTCGGCCTGTCGATTGCCGGGC
>JANMFT010000272.1:0-2376 GCA_031374255.1 Limoniibacter sp.
CGCAACGAGCAGCACGATTTCGCCGCGCGGATCGTCCTTTGTATAGCGTGATGCTAGCTCCGCTAGCGGCGCAGTGATCACTTCCTCAAAGGCTTTGGTGAGTTCACGCGCAACCGTGCCAATCCGCGTTGCGCCAAACACCTCCACCATTGCTGCCAATGTTGCGCCAGTGCGGGTGGGCGCTTCAAAAAACACCAAGGTTGCCGGAATCTGCGCCAAGGTTTTAAGCCGCTGCAGTTTGGGTCCGCCTTTGTGCGGCAAGAATCCGGCAAAGAAAAACGCTTCTGTCGAAAGTCCGGATGCCGCCAAAGCAGCAAGCGGTGCCGAAGCTCCGGGAATGGCAAACACCGGAAAATTTGCCCCGCGCGCCGCTGCCACGAGCCTTTGCCCGGGATCTGATACCAAGGGCGTTCCGGCATCCGAGCAGAACGCAACGCTTTTGCCGTCTTTCAGCGCTTCAATAAGCTTTGCGCCAATCTCATCGGCGTTGTGTTCATGGTAGGGGTAGGTTTTGCGGGTGATGCCGTAACGGCTGAGCAGCACCCGGGTGACGCGCGTATCTTCGCAGGCCAAAATATCAGCAGAGGCCAATGTTTCCAGCGCGCGGATGGTGATATCGCGCAAATTGCCGATGGGCGTTGCGACCGGATAAAGCCCCGGCGCAAGCGGCGGCGCCTCAAACACCGCAGAACCGATTGTATATTTGCGGGTGGTCATGGAGTGCCCTTCATTTGGATTCACTTGCGGCAAAGCAGGTGATTGCGTCAAGCAGGCAAGTCAAACAAATGATTTCTTGACTCTTCCGCCTCTAAAACACAATGTGTGCAATAAGAACACAAATGATTTTGGAACAAGAAATGCCTACAAAAGCTGACACATTTTCAGTGCGCCTACCCGATGATGTGAAAATTCAAGTTGATCATCTGGCCAAGCTCACGCGCCGCAGCCGTTCTTTCATCGTCAATGAGGCGGTTTCCCAATATATGCGCGAGCGGATCGATTACATACGCGAATTAGATTCTGCCGTTGAAAGCGCAGAAAGCGGCACCGGCCATTCCGGCGAACAGATTTTTGGTTGGATGAAGTCTTGGGGAACGAACGCAGAATTACCGTCTCCGCGGCCTGATCTTGTCACCAAAAAATGATTATTGTTTTCACCAAGGAGGCAAAGGCCGATCTTGATGAGCTGCGTCAATGGTTATTGCCACTGAGCCCCGCTGGCTTGGCCAACGTGACAGCAGTGCTTGAGTCCAAAATCAGGCTGATTGCTGAAAATCCCAACATCGGGCGGCCAACTCCAAGAGACGATGTGCGCGAAGCTATTGAAACCAAATACGGATTTTTAATTCCGTACTTAGTCAAAGATAATCGGCTTTATGTATTGCGGATCTATCGCTCCAAGCGGAAACCTCTTGATTATGATTTGTTGAATCCGAAATGAATTAACGCGCCAGATCAGCCACCACGGCATCAAGCACCATCATGCCATGGCGGGTGGCACGGAGATGATTACTAGGCGTAATTTCCAACATTGCATCATCAATCAATGGTTGAATTGCATCTTCTGACAGCGCTTTACCGGTGAGGCGCTTGAAGCGCTCCAGTGATATGCCCTCGCGCAAACGAAGACCCATCAACAGCATTTCGTCGCCCTCTTGTTCGGGCATTAAATGCTCTTCTTCAATGATACCGTGGCCGAACGACCCAACTGCTTCCAGCCAACGCTCAGGGTTTTTTTCTGTCATGGTCACAGTGCGGGCAAACCCTTCTTTGAAGCGTCCATGCGCGCCGGGGCCTGCCCCGACATATTCGCCATAGCGCCAATAGACGAGGTTGTGGCGGCTTTCCGCGCCCGGCACGGCATGGTTTGAAACCTCATAGGCGGGCAGACCGTGACTGGCGGTGATTTCTTGCGTGACGCTATAAAGCCGCGCGGCGTGGTCTTCGTCTGGGATTTTCAATTTGCCTGCTTTATGCAGCCCGTAAAACGGCGTGCCCTCTTCGATGGTCAATTGATAAAGCGAGAGATGGTCAGCGGCATGGCTGATGGCTTGCTCCAATTCCAGCGCCCATTCCTCTTCGGTTTGGGTGGGGCGGCGTGCATAAATCAAATCAAAAGACAATCGCGGGAAGGTTTCGCGGGCAAGACGGATGGCCCCCAAAGCCTGCTCGGCATTATGCAACCTCCCCAGCATTTTAAGGTCGATATCGTTCATTGCTTGCACGCCAAGCGACACGCGGTTAACGCCAGCCGCGCGATAGCCATTGAACCTTGCTGCCTCTACGCTGGACGGGTTGGCTTCAAGGGTAATTTCAGCTTGGTCTTCGATCGTCCATAGGCTGGCCACCGTATCAAGCAGCGCGCCAACCGTTGAG
>JANMFT010000318.1:0-1979 GCA_031374255.1 Limoniibacter sp.
TGCAACCTTGCCCTTATCCCGCGTACGCTTGGCAATCTCAGCCGCTGCCGCACTGACGACCGGCCCAAGCGGCTCAACTGCCGTGCCATTATTCAGCGCAATCGATAAATCCGCAGGGCCGACAAACACGCCGTCAATGCCCTCAAGCACAAGGATGTCATCAAGGCAATCCAACGCTTCACGGGTTTCAATCATCGCAAAACTCATTGAGCGGGCGTTTTGCGTGAGCAAATATTTAGTTGATCCAGCGTGACCGGTCAATTCCAATGCTCGCGATGGGCCCCAAGAACGCTGGCCCAACGGTGGATATTTGCAAGCTTTGGCAAACGCTTCAGCATCCGCCACACTGTTGATCATTGGCGCAATCACAGCCTCGGCGCCAAAATCAAATGCGCGGGAAACCATGTCGTTTGCGCCAACCGGCACACGCACCACAACATGTGCCCCTGCCCGCCTGACCGACTCCGTGCATGCAAAAATACTGGCCACATCATGCGCGCCGTGCTGCATATCCAGCGTCACCGCGTCGTAGCCACAGGCTGCTACAATGCCGGACAAATGCGGCGATGTCATTGCAGACCACGCGGTGTAAAGCGTTTCACCGGCAGCAAACCGCGCGCGCATCGTTTGGCTCATGTCAGCCGGCCTGAACTTGTGCGATAGCTTCATCCATCAGGTCAGCCATTTTAATGCGCAAATCAGCTTCGCTCATGGCTACGCCGCCAGCCGTCAAATCAGCCAGAACCTTGCGAACAACATCATCGTCACCGGCTTCTTCAAAATCGGCGGCAACAACTTCTTTGGCATAAGAAGCTGCATCATCACCGGATTTGCCAAGCATTTCAGCGACGGCCAAACCAAGCAACTTGTTGCGGCGTGCTTCGGCGCGGAAGCGCAATTCTGCATCGTGGGCAAACTTGCCTTCTTGGCCCTTACGGCGATCATCTAAATTCATGGGTTTTCTCCGGCAAATAATGAATGGTCATTAGCAGATATGGGTTTGGCCGAAAAAAAACAACCTGTGCGCTGCGGCTTCATTCACGCCATTATCGTTGTGAATTCCACTTTGCTGCGCTACAGCGAAATTGAAATCCGGCAGGCGTAGTTTTCCTTCCGGCCCAACTCTGGCCGTGTCAGGACAGTAAACCCATGAAAACCCGCCGCCGCATTTATGAAGGCAAGGCTAAAATTCTCTATGAAGGCCCCGAAGCTGGCACTTTGGTGCAGTTTTTCAAAGACGATGCCACCGCTTTTAATGCCCAGAAAAAAGAAGTGATCGACGGTAAAGGCGTGCTCAACAATCGCATTTCCGAGCACATTTTTAATTGCTTGAACCGCATTGGCATTCCGACCCACTTTATCAAACGCATCAATATGCGCGAGCAGTTGATCAAAGAGGTCGAGATTATTCCGCTTGAGGTTGTGGTGCGCAATATTGCTGCGGGCTCGCTCAGCAAGCGCTTGGGCATCGATGAAGGCACACAGCTGCCGCGCTCAATCATTGAGTTTTATTATAAAAATGATGCACTAAATGACCCGTTGGTTACCGAAGAGCACATTACAGCCTTTGGTTGGGCCAGCCCGCAAGAGCTGGATGACATTATGTCTCTTGCGATTCGCATTAATGACTTTTTGTCAGGGCTATTTTTGGGTGCAAATATCCAGCTTGTTGATTTCAAAATGGAATGCGGCCGCCTCTACGAGGGTGATATGATGCGCGTGGTTGTTGCCGACGAGTTCTCACCTGATAATTGCCGTTTGTGGGACATCAACACCAAGCAGAAGCTCGATAAGGATCTGTTCCGTCAGGATCTAGGCGGTCTGGTTGAGGCCTATACCGAAGTTGCCCGCCGCCTTGGCATTATGAATGAGAACGAAACCCCGCCAACATCAGGGCCGGTTCTTGTCATGCCGCGTTCAACCCGTACCCGTCACTAAGGGGCTTTGAATAAAATGAAATTTAAAGTCCGGGTGACTGT
>JANMFT010000320.1:0-5031 GCA_031374255.1 Limoniibacter sp.
TTTTTATGACATCAAATCCGACAGCTTTATCCGCCAATCTGACGATGACACCACAATCGCCAAAAACGGCGGCGGGGCGCATTTAGACTTGATGACGGCGAGTTATGTTATGGAGATGTGGCGCGGGCGGTGAAAACAGCAATCAAATGTTGTCATTCCCGCGCAGGCGGGAATCCAGCTTTCAAGCTTTATTTTAAAGATTTAGCTGGATTCCCGCCTGCGCGGGAATGACAAACAGGGCATGTTAGAATAGTGTTTTGGACTGACGCCAAAGTTTCTTGATCTACATTCCGCGTTGAACAAACCAAATGCATTACGAAAAATCGCCAGCTGTTTACATTACTGCGAACCGTTACCGGGGCACGATTTACATCGGCGTTACAAGTGATCTCTGGAGCCGCATCCACGATCATAAGAATAAGCGATTTGGCGGTTTTACCGCGGATTATGATGCAGTCTTTTTGGTTTGGTATGAGCATCATAGCGAGATGGTCGGGGCAATACGCCGCGAAAAGCAATTTAAAAAATGGAAGCGCGATTGGAAAATCCGAATTATTGAAGAAATGAACCTCGGCTGGCGAGATTTGCACAACGAGATTGATCCTATTGCGACGTTGGTGACAAGAAACAGTAGGGACATCGATTGAAAAAAGAAGACACAAAGGGCAAAAGTTTTCTGTCATTCCCGCGTAGGCGGGAATCCAGCTAAGGCAAATGCGACAAAGTTTCAAAGCTGGATTCCCGCCTGCGCGGGAATGACGGCGGAGATTCCCGAAACAATCCACCATATCACAAATTTCCATAGCGTTTCCTTGCGCCAAATGCTAAGAATCCAACAATAATTGCATCACCGCTTCGGAACCCTCGCTATGGAAGATTTCCACAAAGTCCGCCGTCTGCCGCCTTATGTGTTTGAGCAGGTTAACCGCCTGAAGGCCAGCGCGAGGGCCAAGGGCACGGACATTATTGATCTCGGCATGGGCAACCCTGATTTGCCAACCCCGCAGGCTATTGTCGATAAGCTCTGTGAAGCGGCGCAAGACCCGCGCACGCACCGCTATTCATCGTCGAAGGGCATTCCGGGGCTCCGCAAAGCGCAAGCCGGTTATTATGCGCGGCGCTTTGGCGTGAAGCTCAATCCCGACACGCAAATTGTGGCAACTCTTGGCTCCAAAGAGGGCTTTGCCAACATGGCGCAGGCGATCACTGCGCCGGGTGATGTGATTCTGTGTCCTAACCCCAGCTACCCGATCCATGCATTCGGCTTTATCATGGCTGGCGGGGTGATCCGTTCGGTGCCGGTGGAGCCTGACGAACATTTCATTCCGGCGCTGGAGCGCGGCGTGAAGCACTCCATACCCAAGCCGCTTTGCATCATTGTGTCTTATCCGTCGAACCCGACTGCAATGGTGGCCTCGCTCGACTTCTATAAAGACGTTGTGGCGTTCGCCAAAAAGCACGACATTATTGTGCTGTCCGATTTGGCTTATTCTGAGATTTATTTTGATGGCGTGCCGCCGCCCTCGATTTTGCAGGTGCCCGGCGCAATTGATGTTGCGGTTGAATTCACGTCTATGTCGAAAACCTTTTCCATGCCGGGCTGGCGCATGGGTTTTGCCGTAGGCAATGAAAAGTTGATTGCGGCGCTGGCGCGGGTAAAATCCTATTTGGACTATGGCGCGTTTACGCCCATTCAGGTTGCGGCGACTGCGGCGCTAAACGGCGATGGTTCAGACATTGCCGAAGTGCGCGAAACTTACCACAAGCGCCGCGATGTGATGGTGGATGCGTTCGGCAAAGCCGGTTTCCACGTGCCACCGCCAGCAGCCTCGATGTTTGCTTGGGCGCCCATTCCTGAAAAATTCCGTGCGCTTGGGTCCTTAGAGTTCTCCAAGCTCCTGATTGAGCAGGCCGAAGTTGCCGTCGCCCCCGGCATTGGTTTTGGCGAACATGGTGACGATTTTGTGCGCATTGCGCTTGTGGAAAACGAGCACCGCCTGCGGCAAGCTGCCCGCAACATCAAAAAATTTCTCGCCACAGCTGATACACGCATGCACAATGTGATACCGCTCACCGCACACAGGTAGTTTTGCGGGATTCGAGAATATGACGTCACCACTAAAGGTTGGCATTGCCGGTCTTGGAACCGTTGGCGCAACGGTTGCCAGCTTGATTGCGGAACGCGCCGCCGATTTAACCCGCCAGTGCGGGCGGCCGATTGTTGTCACTGCCGTTTCGGCGCGCGACAAAACCCGTGATCGCGGCGTTGATTTAACCAACATCACTTGGTTCGACGATGCTGCCGCAATGGCCCGCGATGCTGATATTGATGTGTTGGTCGAACTCATCGGCGGCGGCGGCGGCAATTCGGCGGCGTTTTCAGCTGTCAAAACCGCACTGGAACGCGGCATTCATGTGGTCACAGCCAACAAAGCTTTGCTTGCAGCCCACGGCGTGGCGCTTGCAAAAATCGCCGAAGACAAAGGTGTGCTGCTCAACTTTGAGGCTGCGGTTGCAGGCGGCATACCAATTATCAAAACCATGCGCGAAAGCCTGTCTGCCAACCGCATAACGCGCGTTTATGGTATTTTGAACGGCACTTGCAATTACATCCTCACGCGCATGGAGGCCGAAGGCATTTCGTTCGATGTTTGTTTGGCCGATGCCCAGCGCCTCGGTTACGCCGAAGCTGACCCGGCTTTTGATATTGAGGGCAATGATACTGCCCATAAACTCTCGCTGCTGACTGCTTTAGCGTTCGGCACCGAAGTTGCCGCCGATGATATTTATCTCGAAGGCATTTCCAACATTACGCAGGCTGATATTCAAGCCGCGCGGGAACTTGGCTACCGGATTAAATTGCTCGGCGTCGCACAGCGCACCGAGGATGGCATCGAGCAACGGGTGCACCCGACCATGGTGCCGGTTGAATCAGTGATTGCGCAGGTCGATGGCGTCACCAACGCTGTTGCCATTACCACGGATTTGCTGGGTGAATTGCTATTGTCCGGCCCCGGCGCAGGCGGCAAAGCCACGGCTTCTGCTGTGATCGGCGACATTGCCGACATCGCCAAAAGCCGCCCCGGCTTCCAGCACGGCCCCGTGTTCGGCCGCCCTGCAACCGAACTTGCCAAAGTGGAGCGCGCACCAATGCGGGCCCATGCCGGCGGCTATTTCATCCGGCTCACCGTTGAAGATAAAGCCGGTGTGTTTGCCTCCATTGCCACCAACATGGCAGCGCAGGCTATTTCGCTTGAATCAATTGTTCAGCACGCTAACACAAGTGCCGGAAAAGACTCGCCAAAAGCCGTTATTTTGGTCACCCACGAAACCACCGAAGCCGCAGTTCGTACTGCCGTTGAACGCATTAGCGCCGACGGGTATTTAACCGATACACCGCAGGTTATCCGGATTGAGCGGGCAGGGTAAAATTCAGTAGCAATATCATATCGTTAGTCACCCCCGCGTCTTCTGCGGGGGCCCAGACTTGTTTTGGATTTCAGCAGTTTGAAAGAAAGCCTGGGCCCCCGCACAAGAAAGAGGCGGGGGTGACTAATTTCAGAAATTTGCACGAACGTACCCCATTCTTCGTTTACCCAAACTTTCTGACGCTTTCTTTACGGGAATCGCGTTACAACGTGTCCATACCCTAGCGTTACGCTCAATTTGGAACCCCAAATGCTAAATACTCCTAATCAATCCGTCCTCGACCGCATTTTTACGCTGGAATTGGCACGCGTTGCCGAAGCTGCCGCCGTTGCCGCCGCACGCTGGCGCGGGCGCGGGGATGAAAAGGCGGCCGATCAAGCCGCCGTTGACGCGATGCGCACAGGGCTTAATGCCTTGCACATTAAAGGCCGCGTTGTGATTGGCGAAGGCGAGCGCGATGAGGCGCCGATGCTTTATATTGGCGAGGAAGTCGGCCGTGGCGATGGCGCAGAAGTGGATATCGCGCTTGATCCACTTGAAGGCACCACATTATGCGCAAAAAACATGCCAAATTCGCTGGCGGTCATCGCCATTGCGCAGCGCGGTATGCTGCTTAACGCGCCCGATGTATATATGCAAAAACTGGCCATTGGCCCGGGTTACCCGGCAGGAATTCTTGATCTTGATGTGCCCGCCGACGAAATGGTTTACCGCGTCGCTAAAGCCAAAGGTGTTGACCCGATTGAATTGTCAGTTTGTATTCTTGATCGTGAGCGCCACGCGGATTTGATCAATCTGGTGCGCAACACCGGCGCTTCTATTCAGCTCTTGCAAGATGGCGATGTGGCGGGCGTGATTGCCACGACTGATCCTTTGACAACAGGCATTGACCTTTATATTGGCACCGGCGGCGCACCTGAAGGTGTGCTGGCCTCGGCGGCGCTGCGTTGCACGGGCGGGCAAATGCTGGGCCGCTTGATACTCGACAGCGACGAGAAAGTGGAACGCGCCCGCAAAATGGGTGTGTCTGACCCGTTTAAGATTTTCACCCATGAAGAAATGGCTAAGGGCGACGTGCTGTTCGCAGCTGCTGGCGTGACGGATGGCAATATGCTGGCGGGTGTGAAGTTCACCAAAAATCACATCACTACACAGACGATTGTGATGCGGTCATCAACCGGCACAGTGCGCGACATCCGCGCAAAACATCAGGATGTCAGCAAATTTGGGTGATGCTCGAATTCCGTATTCTATAAACTGACGTCATCCCTGCCTGCGCGGGGATGACAATCATCAAAATCGATTAGTGTATTACCCGTTCCCTGCAGCGGGCGCAGGCACATCGGTTTTTGCCTTGCAGCCCTTAAGCCACACATCATAAACCGCATGGTCAACGGCGCTTAAGCCGGGGCTTTCGGCAATCATCCAGCCGGTGAATATCCGGCGAATTTTGCGGTCGAGCGTAATCTCGTCAATTTCCACGAAGGTGGTGGTTTTTGGCTCATCGCCCGGCGTGCGGTTATAGCAAATACGCGGGGTCACCTGCAGCGCACCAAACTGAACGGTTTCATCGATATAAACGTCAAACGTAATGATGCGTCC
>JANMFT010000366.1:0-7718 GCA_031374255.1 Limoniibacter sp.
CGGCGGATGACCCAACGGCGGGTGTTGGATGGGGGAAGATCAGCTATTGTTAAAGGGCTGCCATCGGGACCGATGACGTATTTTACCCTTGGTCGAACCATTTCGGTCATTGTACGCTCAACTCAATCAAAGACCACACCCACCAAATTAGGGGAAGCTGCTTAAAAAATGCCTAAGCGATTCAAACAAAAGCACTTCTTTTTGCGCCTTTTGTCAGATTTCTGCCTTAATTGTTGAGCTTGCGCAGAAAATCATGACGCCCTATTTGATGCAAATGAGCACTAACACAGTAAATAGTCTGGGTTTCGACAAACCGGAAAGTGAAACCCGCGTCGTTGTGGCAATGTCGGGCGGCGTCGATTCATCCGTCGTCGCAGGCCTGTTAGCGCGGCAGGGCTATGAGGTCATTGGTATCACGCTCCAGCTTTATGATCATGGCGCGGCGGTTAAACGCGCCGGTTCATGCTGTGCAGGGCAAGATATTGAAGATGCCAAACGTGTTTCGGAAATGCTGGGCATCCCGCATTATGTGCTGGATTATGAACGCCGTTTTCGCGATGCCGTGATCAACCCGTTTATGGAAAGCTATATTGGCGGTGAAACCCCTGTGCCGTGCATTTCTTGCAACCAGACAGTGAAATTTGCGGATCTGCTGGCAACCGCGCGCGATTTGGGCGCGGATTGTTTGGCTACCGGCCATTACATCCGGTCAGAGGCAAACGGCGCACACCGCGCACTCTATCGCCCGGTCGATGCTGAACGCGACCAGAGCTATTTCCTGTTTGCAACCACGCAGGAGCAACTTGATTTTATCCGCTTTCCGCTGGGCGAATTGTCAAAACCCGAAGTCAGGGCTTTGGCCACGGAAATGGGCCTGATTGTTGCCGAGAAAAAAGACAGCCAGGACATCTGCTTTGTGCCGCAGGGCAAATATGCCGATGTGATTGCCAAGCTTAAGCCAGCGTCGGGCATTCCCGGCCGTATTGTGCATATGGATGGCCGCGATTTAGGCGGGCATCCCGGCATTTTGCATTACACCATCGGCCAGCGCCGCGGCCTTGGTGTTGCCGCTGCAGAACCGCTTTACATCGTGGCGCTTGATGCCCGCACAGCAACCGTCATTGTTGGGCCGCGCGAAGCTTTGGCGATCCACGAAATTGAACTGCGCGATATGAACTGGCTTGGCGATGAAATTTTAAGCGACTTGCCCCCGGAAGGTTTAGCCGTGTTTGCCCGCGTGCGTTCAACCCGCCCGCCCAAACCGGCAACGCTTTTTTATCGCGACGGCAAAGCTTCGGTTGCACTCGAAGGCGGCGAAGACGGCATTTCGCCCGGACAGGCTTGCGTGCTTTATTCTTCGCTGGAAAATACAGCCCGCGTTTATGGCGGCGGCTTCATTGCGGCGTCTATGCGGGATGAAGCGGCTGAGACTGCCATTTCAAATGTGCTGGCAAATCAGCGCCGGCTTTTGGATGCGTCAAAGGCCCAACTTCTTACCGCGTAATCGAAACATCGTTCCGCCCGCCATGCTTCACGGTTCCGGCGGTTAAAATCTTAAGCACGGTTTCACCTTCTGCGCCACTTGTACGAGGGGTTTCGCGCGTTTCCATGCATTGCAAAAAGTGCTGCAATTCGCGGGTTAAGGGCTGGCCTTCGGTCACTGGAATATAGGTCGGCTCAATCGTGGTATAGGCCCACTGCCCGTTATCGTGCCAGATTTTATGGCGATAAACCGCGAGTTTCCTGTCCCACGGCTCCATATCATCAAACACGGCCATCGCTTCAATTCCCACCACGGCGAGGCGACGCTCGCGATAAGGGTTGAGGCGTGAGGCAAATAAATGGCTCCGCAGGCCGCCCGGAAACAGCAAATGCAAATGCGCAAAATCAGATAAGTGGTCGAGAATTGCCGCGCCTTCGCCATGAATTTCAATGGGCTCGGCTTTGGCCAGCGCCAAAATCATCGAAATATCATGCGGCGCTAGATCCCACAGCGCATCGTTTTCCGTGTGAAACTTGCCAAGCCCAAGCCGGTGCGAGTGAATGTAGCGCACTTCGCCCAAATCGCCGCTATCAACCAGTGCCTGCAAGCGCTCAAAGGCGGGATGAAACCGCAGCACATGGCCGGTCATAAACACGCGGCCATATTTTTTGGCTTCGGCAACAGCGGCAGCGGCATCTTCAACCGAAAGCGCAATTGGCTTTTCAACCAGAATATCTTTGCCGCCCCGCACCAAACGGATGGCCGTTGCTGAATGAAACTGCGGTGGCAGCGCAACCACAACGCCATCAATACCGGGATGATCTGCTAAATCGTCCGGCGCAATCGCCTCAACCTCATGCTCGGCGGCAAACCCCGCCGCACGGTCAGGATTGACATCGCTGACAGCGGCAAGAACGCCCAAAGATTTGAGGGTGCGGATATGGTTTGCGCCCCAATAGCCGCATCCCAAAACCGCAATTCTTTTCGACATGGAACGCAGAACACCTTGATTGACTGCACCAGCATTAGAAGCTGGCAGGCGTTGAGGCAAGCGTGAAGCATTTATGAAAACTTTGGTATGGTGTTTCTGCACAGTATGGTTTGACGTCAATACCTTGACAGCAAAGCGGCGGCGGCCTTATAGCGCGTGCATTGCATCGTTTGTGAAAAACATCGCTTTTGTCAGGGTAGCTCAGTTGGTGAGAGCGCCGGATTCATAACCCGGAGGTCGGCGGTTCAAATCCGCCTCCTGATACCAAGACTTCTGAAAATCAGCTGAAAACGCGGGCCTTGGCCGCAGCTTCTGCTTTGGCAACGGCGTCAAACACATCTTTCGAGATAAAATCGGCGCCACAGGTCGCAAACGCTTCCGGGTCAAGCGCCGGGCCGATGCCGCCAAGCGCAACCAGCAAATTCGGGTTTTTGGTTTTGGCGCGCACAGACGATATCGCAGCAGCCACAGCTTTCACGTCAAACGGCGCCCCGACAGATAACGCAAACATATCATAATGTTCACGGGCGAGGAATGTCATTGGCGATCCAACCGGAACATTCCACTCACGGCTGTCGACCAGCCAGTTTGAATAGGAAAACGCTTTACCGAGCAAAAACGCACCGAAATCATGGCGGCCGTTCTCAAAGCAACTGATTAAAACACGCTTTGCGTTGGGTTTAAGATCAAAATCATCATCGGGGTAAAGCATTTCTACGGCTAGCCGCAAGCGCTCAATTGCGATTGAAACTGCAAGAAATCCGGCGGTGTCTTCAGACCACATATCGCCTAAAGTGCAGGCAATTGGCTTGATCAAATCGCGGTAAAACACTGCAAATGGCAGACTACTGAGGCCAAGCCGCTCAAGCTCGTCGATAAACTGGCCCGGTGCAGAAGCGATAAACGTTTCGACAAGTTGCGGAATGTCCGCGCCAGATAAGTTGGTTGCAGCTTTGTCCCTGTTTTCAAATATACTGTTTAGTTTGTCAGGCATGTTATGCTCCGCAACATGCGCCATATGTTTCACCAAACAAAAATGCTGGGCCGGTTTGGCTTAACCCGGAAACAGCTTTCGGTGGTTGATTACAAATCCACCTCGCCGGCGATGCGTCGATTTGATGCATCAGCCGCGTTCAATGGTAACTTACGCCTGTTATCAGCCAATAGCGAGGATTACTGGGGGTTGCAGAAGGCCTAAATAGTCTTACGCCTATCTCAAGAAAGTACATGTGCTCCAGTGGCAAAAACCGGCGCAGAAAGACTCTCTCTCAACTTAAGAAAACCTTACCGTCAATTTAAGTTGACAATATATACTGTAAATTAAAATTGACAGTTGGATGTTGCCCGACCTGTAAAATGCAGTAAAATTTACCTCACATATACAAGTCTCATATCCTACAACATCATTGCATTATGCCCATTGTCAGATATTGCTTACATATTAAAGTGTCAGAAAAGGTTTACAAACAACCATGGCTCATCCCTTTCCCTTCACGGCGATTGTGGGCCAACAGGATATGAAGCTTGCGCTTCTTATGACTGCACTTGACCCAAAAATCGGCGGTGTACTTGTTTTCGGCGACCGCGGAACCGGTAAATCGACGGCTGTTCGCGGCCTTGCCGATTTGCTACCGCACATCCGCGTACATGAAAATTGCCGCTATAATTACAACCCTGACAATGTCGATGAAGAAGCCATGAGTGCCAAATCGAGTGCTTCGAGCGGCGTCAGAGGTAAAATCATTACCAAGCCAACACCCGTGGTAGACCTGCCCCTCAACGCCAGCGAAGATCGCGTTTGCGGCGCGCTCGACATTGAAAAGGCATTGACCAAGGGCGAAAAAGCTTTTGAACCTGGCCTGTTTGCCAAAGCGCATCGCGGCTTTCTCTATATTGATGAAGTCAACTTGCTGGAAGATCACTTGGTTGACCTGCTGCTTGATGTTGCTGCTTCTGGCGTCAACGTTGTTGAACGCGAGGGCCTCAGCGTCCGCCATCCGTCGAAGTTCGTGCTGGTTGGTTCCGGCAACCCTGAAGAGGGCGAGCTCCGTCCTCAATTGCTTGACCGGTTTGGTTTGGCGGTTGATGTGGTTGCCTCACGTGATGTCAAAGAGCGTGTCGAAGTTGTGCGCCGTCGCGAGGCGTTTGAGCGTGATGCCAATGCTTTTGCTGCACAATATGAAAATGACAATCTCGCCATTCGCCGCAAAATCAAAAAGGGCCAAGCCCTGATTGCTGCGATGGAAACGCCTGATGCTGTGGTTGAGGCCGGGGCGATATTGTGTATGCGGCTTGGCATTGACGGCATGCGCGGCGAGTTGACCCTGATGCGGGCTGCCCGTGCCAAAGCGGCTCTCGAAGGCCGTGCCAGCGTTGAGCGCTCAGATGTGCTTGCCGTTGCGCCCATGGTTCTGCGCCATCGCCTCCGTAGAGACCCATTAGATGATGCCGGTTCAACCGTCCGCGTTGAACGCGCAATGATGGAGGTTGCCGCAGGTGCGAACGGACATGCAGGCCACGCCTGATCCACGGGCAGAATGGCAGGATGCACTCCTCGCGGCGCGGATCTTGAGTATCGCCGGAGCTGACCTCGGCGGCATTCACTTGCGCGCCGGTTCCGGCCCTGTACGTGATCTATGGTTGCAATGTTTTGCAGCTTTGTCGGGCAACAACAATCTCATTACTGTTCCGGTATCTTCCAGCATGGATCGTTTATGCGGCGGCATGGATGTGCACGCCACACTCACCACCGGCAAAATTGAAATCCAAACCGGATTACTGGCCAAAGCCAATGGAGGCTTTGCCATAATATCCGGTGCTGAACGCCTTGAAGCCAGTGCACTTGGTGCCATAACGCAAGCGATGGAACTCAAATCCATTGCACCTGTTTTTGGAACGGGCAAAAATTTGCCCCCGACCCGCTTTGGCTTGATCGCCATCGATGAAGCCGCGCCCGGCGAAACCGGCTTGGCACCATCCCTCAATGAGCGGCTCGGTTTGAATATCAGCCTTGATGGCATTTCGTGGTCAACGATTAGCACCCGCGTTGCTTCAATTATTGCTGAACCGCCGCGCGATATTCATTATGTTAAAATCAGTGATACGTGGATTGAAGTTGCCATGAAGGCGCTGTCATCGCCCTCCCCGCGCCGTTTGATTTTAACATTGAATGTGGCCAAAGCCCTTGCGGCCTTGGAGCGCCGCGCAGAAGTTTCGCTGCGCGATCTGCTAACCGCAGTGCGCCTGTCTGGCTGCAGCACCGAACAATTGGAACAGCAAGAACAAGACGAACAAAGGCAGGCTGATCAACAACAAGACAATAATAATGCGCAGCAACCCCGCAGCAATTCCGACAAGTTGCCCGACGATATGGTGATAGACGCTGCACTTGCAGATATCCGCGGCATTGAACTGGCCATCGAAACCGTGCGTTCAAATTCGCGCCTGTCCGGCAGTAAGGGCACATCGGGTGAACGCCGTAACAAAGCCCGTCGTGGCCGTGTGCTGGGCCTCCGTGAGCGCCCGCCATTTCCAGACGCGCGGCCTGATATCACAGCGACACTTCGTGTTGCTGCACCATGGCAATTGATCCGCCGCGCAGAGCGTGCCGCCAAAGGTTTGCCAGCATTGGATCGCGTCATTTTGCAATCGTCTGATTTTCGCTACCGGCACTATCAAGATCGCCGCGAAAGCGCGATTATTTTTGCCGTAGACGCCTCTGGCTCCACCGCCATGGATCGCTTGGGTGAAGCCAAGGGCGCAGTCGAGTTACTGCTGGCAGATTGCTATGCTGAGCGCCACCATGTGGCTTTGGTGGCTTTTCGCGGCATTGCGGCCGAAACTCTGCTTGCGCCAACGCGCTCATTGGTGCGCGCCAAACGTTCGCTTCAAGCGCTCCCCGGTGGTGGCACAACGCCTTTGGCTTCCGGTCTAAAACGCGCCACCGAATTGGCCCTAACCGCCAAGGGTAAAGGGCAGACTCCCCTTTTGGTGATCATCTCAGACGGCAGCGGCAATGTGGACCTTGATGGCAATCCCGGGCGCGCAAAGGCCAATGATGACACGATGAAAGTCGCGCGCCTGATTGCCGGCCATAAAATAAATTCCATGGTGATCGACATTGGCAGGCGCGGTGCCGCCAAAGGTCAGCCGCTCGCCAAAGCCATGGACGGTGATTATAAGCCGCTGCCGTTTGCCTCGGCCCGCGCAATGTCATCATTCATCCAACCGCACCTTGCCCATCTCAAAAAATGAGCGCTTCATCTGAGCAGCGCCTTAAGACGCGGCTGGACGCGGTAAATTGGCCCAATCGTGCGCACAGCCGCGTCGTTGACGCAGGCGGCGTCGCGTTTCATGTGCAGGAATTAGGAAACGTTGAAAATCCGCCGATGCTGTTTATTCACGGCACGGCAGCTTCTACGCATTCTTTTGAGCCGCTGATGGCACTCTTGCAAAATGACTATTATTGCATTGCAATTGATGTCCCGGGACATGGATTCACCCCCATGCCAAGCGGTTTCGTGCCGACCCTGCCGGAAATGGCGCGCGTTGTTTTGCAATTGCTGACCGTGCTGAATATATCCCACGTCACTGGTATTGGTCATTCAGCAGGTGCGGCTATTCTCATCGACATGGCGTCCCGCGCGCCGGAAGCTGTTGGCCAAATCTATGCTATCAATGCTGCGCTGGAACCGATGCGCGGACATGCGTTTTTATCGCCGCTCGCAAAGGTTTTATTTGTGAACCCGCTGGTGCCGCAACTTTTTGCGTGGCGCGCGCAATTTGCCGGCATGACCAAAATTATGCTGCGCGCGACCGGCACAACTTTGCCCGAAGAGCAGATGCGGCAATACCAGGTGCTGCTTGAAGACAAAGATCATGTGCGCGGCGCGCTGGCGATGATGGCGGCTTGGGAATTGGAATCGCTGCAAAACAAATTGCCGGTTCTTAAAACACCGCTGACTTTGATTGCCGCAAATGACGATCAGTTTGTTCCCGCGCGGGTCTCAAAAGAAGCCGCAGCAAAAGCGCTTAATGCCAACTTTGTAACACTGCCAAAAGGCGGACATCTGGTGCACGAAATAGATGCAGAAGCTTTAGCAAACATAATCCGTAACTGAAAATAGCGGGCTTATTTTACCCCCACTCTCTATCCCTCCCCACAAGGGGGAGGGGTATCCCAACATCGAGCTACTCTTTCTAAATTCTACACTTGATACTGGGTTTGAAAGAGTTGGCGCTATA
>JANMFT010000383.1:0-20595 GCA_031374255.1 Limoniibacter sp.
GCGCCAGAGCGGAACTCGGTGCGGACTTCCATGAAACCTTCAAGGGTTCCAAGCTCGGTATCTGATTTGGCAGACAATTGAATGCTTGCAACGGTTCTTTTTAGGAAACGATCTTGGAAGTCGTTGAAATCAATTTGGTAACGAACAAAACCACCAATCTTCAAGCAGGTTTCTGTTCCTGGGATGTAGAAGTAACCGGCGCCGTAGGCATCGCAAACGCGAACATATTCTACTGGCTCTGGCTCGGCAATTACGGCGTCAGCAGCACGTGCGCCTGAAAAGGCTACGAGGGCTGCGGCGGAGCCGAGAAGAAGGCTTTTAAGTTTCATAATAGTTTCCATTTCTATTTGTGCGGGTTCGTTTTTTGAACCGTGAAGTCGCTTTAGAAATGGTTTGTGACAGGTACATAACAAAAATAGTCAGATAGCCGGATTCCAATCAAACCCGTAATTGTGACAGCAAGCAAAGCAGCCTCTGTTGCGAACAGGCAACAATTACCAAGTTAAGCCAATGGAAGCTGTAGCTACAAAAAACCCGGCAGTTGCCTGCCGGGTTTCTATATCAACTAACCAAATGCGCCGAAGCGCGTTTGATTAGAACGAACGCTGGAAGCGGAAACGTCCGACGATTGCGTCGTCAACAGCGGCTTCATCATTTTGGTATTCAACCTGCGTACGAACGAGGAAGTTCGTAACTGGTGTCCAGTCAACTGTTAAACCGACGTCATAGCGGTCTGGCGAACCAGCGAAGTCAAAGTTACGATCTGACCAATACTGAGCATTAACCGCTACAGTGACCTTATCCGATACTTTCTGCTGATAACCAACAGCGACTGACCATTCAGACAGAGCCCAAGAGTAGGTTGCGCCAGTTGCATAAACAGCTGCTGCTTCTAAACGGCCACCTTCAGTAACATCTGCACCGACACGAACTTTGAAGGCGCTTTCGCCAGCTTCTTCGTCATATGCGGCAAAGCCACGAACGGCAAACGCACCGGCAGAAAAGCCAGCATTTGCGGAGATGTTAGGGATATAGTTGGTTTCAAAGAAAGCTTCGTCCAAACCGATGGTGGCATCAAAGCCGCCAGAGGCGAAGGTGTAGCTGATGGTGTTCTGAGTTGTGCCACCAAGATCGTCAGTTTCTCCAACGATGCCACCATCAAATGCGTTTGAGAACCTACCCATTTTCAGGCCGCCCAAAGCAATATAAGCAGAATCAATACCAGTGCCGAAACCAGTCGAACTGCCTGATGCAAAACCACTGCGAACGTCCATGAACGCCTCGAGTGTTCCAAGCTCAGTGTCAGACTTCGCAGTCAATTGAATACTTGCAACTGTGGTTTTGAAAAAGTTCACGCCAAAGTCAGCCAAGTCAATCTGGTAACGAACAAAACCGCCAACTTTCAGGCAGGTTTCGGTACCAGGAATGTAGAAATAACCGGCGCCGTAGGCATCGCAAACGCGAACATATTCTACTGGCTCTGGCTCAGCAATTACGGCATCAGCAGCACGTGCGCCTGAAAAGGCTACGAGGGCTGCAGCGGAGCCGAGAAGGAGGCTCTTAAGTTTCATGATAATTCTCCAGTCTGGTTGTTTGCCCCTATCCCGCATTTTCAGCTGAACAGTCGGGACAGGGTTTAAATGAAATAGATGCGTAATCGCCCCTCTTTCAACACCTAAAATACGTGAAGTGCTGTGGCGCGCAACCTGAATGGCCAATGGATTGTGAATAATGGATGACACGCTTGGCGCGCTGTTGCACAAAAGCCACGAAAACTGGCACTCACGGGCCACCTGCTAAGACACTATTAATAAGTGTTAAACGCACATCACGGTATTTTACAGGATGTTAAACATAAAATAGCGTTGATTCCAGAAAATTGCTTGTTGCAGGGGCAAATTTGGGCGAATCGTGGTTTCGGCATATCCTCATCTATGAGACCAACACATGAAAACGCCTTTCCCAGCACGTCCTCACTCAGCAAGTCCCCGATTGGTAAAGAAACCCGCTCAAACCGCCAACCATGCAAATTCGATCAGCCTAAAAACAACCGGCAACGCAAATGGCTTTCAACAGGCGTTACTTGCAAGCGGGCAGCAGCTGATGCTTGCCGGTAAACTGCGTGAAGCAGTGCGCACATTCGAAACGGTTTTGAAAACTGCGCCCGACAATGTGCAAGCCAACTTTGCAATGGGCCAGATCGCCACCAGTTTGGGGGCAACGCGAAATGCCGTTGACCATGTGCGGCGTGCGTTAAAACTGGGAACCGGGCAGTATCCAGTTCATTATGCGATGGCTGAAGTCTGCATGAGACACGGGTTAATGGACGAGGCGCTCACTCATATTGAGTTAGCACTTAACCTTAATCCATCAGATCAAACCGGTCTCAAACCTGAACGGTTTCGTTCTGTCATTTTAAAAGCGAGTATTTTGCAACAGCTCGGCCGCACCGACGAGGCGTTTTTGCTGGCCCGTGATATGGTGCAGGACAAACCGTTAAACGATGATGCGATTGGTGTTTATTCCGCCAGTAAAAAATTTGACGGCACCGAGCCAGAGATAGCCTTGATTGAGCAGCACTACACGGACAAGCCGCAACCTCAACGGTTAAAGACGCTTGGATATGCACTAGGCAAAATCTTCAATGATACAAAGCAGTATGACAAAGCATTCGAATATTTTGCAGCTGGCGCAGACACCTACGATGCAAAAGGCGTTGACCGGAAGATGGCAAATGAAACCGGGTTGATGCGCGGTGCATTCACTGCCAACTTTATTTCAGAAAAACGGAAAACCGGCCATCAAAGCAACAAGCCTATTTTTGTTGTGGGTATGCCGCGCTCAGGCACAACGCTGACAGAGCAAATATTAGCAAGCCATCCAGATGTTTATGGCGTCGGTGAATTGAAGGCGATGAGCCGTGTTAACGGGATGATTTCAATCGGCAATGACAGCGACGATTTTTATCTCGAAAAATTGAGAGATATCAACAAAAAGACGCAATTCATTCTGGGTGAGAATTATCTCAACACGCTCTATGGATATAATAAGACGGCAAAACACTATGCCGACAAAATGCCGGGCAATTTTATGTATGTAGGTTTGATCAACATTATTTTTCCCAATGCCAAGATCATCCATTGCAACCGCGATCCGCTAGATAATTGCGTTTCGTGTTACACAAGCCCGCTGAATGACACGCATCCCTATGCCAAACGGCTGGATACGCTCGGGCATTATTACCGCGAGTATCGCGACTTGATGCAATATTGGAAATCAGTTTCGCAAATACCAATTTTCGACATGCCTTATGAGCGAACTGTTGAAGACCTTGAAGGCAGCGCCCGCGCTTTGATTGCCCATGTTGGCCTGCCATGGGATGATGCCTGTTTGAAATTTAATGAAGCCAAAGGCCGAGTTTCCACTATTTCAACATGGCAGGTGCGCCAGCCGATTTATACAACGTCTGTCAAACGCTGGAAAGTTTATGAAAAGCACCTTGGCCCGTTGATTGAGGCGCTGGGTGATTTGGCTGTGACAGATTAGGCCGTATTTACATACACGTGCAGTATTTAAGTGTGGCGACGAGGCTCGGCAAGCAAACGTAGTTTTGGTTCCGGCAAAACGGTCAAAAAACAGCGGCTACGTGGCCGCTGTTAAAGGGTTCGAGTTCACCACAAGCATTTAATCATTTTCGGCCGGCACATTCATATGCGGCAGTTTTGCCATGGCGTCATCGGCCCCGTGATCATTGCCAGTTACACCTTCCTGCAGCACTTTGGTCGCCGCATCCTGTTTCAGTTCAGGTTTTACTTTTGCAGGTGGTGTCTTGCCGCCATCAAATAGCCCGCCATGATCAGGCACAGATTGTTTGGCCTTGCTTTTTTCATCAATCGGCTGGGGCATGGCCTGGCGCGCAAGCTCTTCCAATTGTGTGGTTTTAGGCACTGCGTCTTTGGGTTTTATTTTGATCATAATGATCTCCAATATCTGTTGAGCGGCTAACGATTTAGTTTGCCTAGCTTGCCGCCAGTGTAGGCGTGCTGCTTGATTCAACTTGAACCAGTGCGTTTTCATCGACAGTCTCTGCGGCCATCAAAGCAACAATCGCGAGGCCAATGTCTGCCAGTCGCGAGGGAGACCCGCCCGTCATGCTTTCGCTGGATGCCACTTCCAAATCCTTGGCATTGGCTTCCCAGCGTTTCAGGACGGTCATTTTTTGTTCAGGTGTCAGCGACCTGGTTTTCACAACGTCCATCGGGTCAGCAAAAACGCTGTCCGGTGTGAGCAAGGCTTGGTCGTAATCCTTTGCCGAATACATGTGCCGTTCCTTTGCGATTTTCGCAGTTGGGTAGGTCTGCTGGCGGTAATAAACGCTGTTGAACTCAAATCGTTCCTGAGATTTAAGTTTTAAGCGGCGGCTTTCGCCTTGGTGCCGAAAAACAAGGCTTGGCTGATGACCGCCTTCACCATGTCCGGCATGTAAGGTTTGGTGATCAAAAACGTTGGCTCTGGCCGTGTGCCGGTTAAAAGCCGTTCCGGAAAAGCGGTGATGAAAATGACAGGAATGTCAAACCGGATCAAAAGTTTTGAAACCGCATCCATGCCCGAACTTCCGTCAGCCAGTTGGATATCGGCCAAAATAAGCCCCGGGCGATGCTGTAGCGCCAATGCCAAGGCTTCAGTTTCTGTGCGGGCAACGCCAGTCACATTATGGCCAAGCGATTCCACAATATCTTTTATGTCGAGCGCGATGATCGGCTCGTCTTCGATGATCATCACATCCGTGGCAACTTGGGACGAGATAGTTGCAGATGCTTCTTTCAGTAATTGCCCAACCGCCGTGCTATCACACGTGAGGATAACGCCGATGTCGGCGGTTTTAAACCCTTCAAGAGCCATCAGCAAAAACGCAAGGCGGGCCTTGGGTGACACGGTTGAAAGATGCTTTTGTGCGGAAGTCTCCCACGCCTCGGTGGCCGGGCGCTCCCGCATATTATGCGGAACAGATTGCCACAACCGGCAGTAGTCCCGGTAAAGCGCAACACGTATGCTGCCGGTTACCAATTCCGCTTCCCGGATCGTTTGAGGTTCTGCAATAATCGATTCGAGCAGCGCGGCAACATAAGCGTCACCACTTTGCTGGTCACCGGCCAGAGCGCGCGAATAACGCCGCAAAAACGGGAGATGCGGTGCGATTTCGGAAGCAAGAGTCATAGGCGTGTTTCCCTCATCTTAACATTCCGCCCGTGGTGCTTCGCGCGCGTAACTGCATCAATAATGCGCAAGCGCAAAAAAGGTTCCAAACAAAGTGCGATTAAGTGGAACCAATTCAGCAGTTGCGGCGTTGATGTGGTTGTAAGCTGAGATAAGCTGACTTTGTGACGTCAACGCGTTCGCCGGCACGGTGATCAGGTGGAAAATGGTTAAAAAAATAAACGACCGCACAAATTCCGGCAAAAAAATCGAAAAAATCACAAAAATCAACATTTTAACCGATAAAGATCGAACGCCTATGTCCGTCACACCTGTCGCGCCTGCCATCCATGATTTGCTCGGCGCAAAACTCAAAGCCTATTACAGCGCCATTGTCAGCGAGCCTATTCCAGACCGGCTTGCGATATTAATGGCCGAACTTGAAGCTCAAAGCGTTGCCGACCCCGCATCAGACCCTGATAAAGGCGGCGATCCATGAAGCATCCTTTAACCAATCCGCCCCCAAAGAACGCGCTGGTGGTCAATCCATCGGCAGAATTTGCAAAACAGCTTCTCGCCGCCGTTCCGGGGCTCCGTGCATTTGCATTGTCATTGAGTTTGAAATCTGACCGGGCTGATGATCTGGTGCAAGAAACCGTCATGAAAGCATGGAAGCATCACACCAGCTTTGAAGCGGGCAGTAATATTAAGGCTTGGCTTTACACCATTTTACGCAATGAATTTTACAGCCTACTGCGCAAAAGCAAGCGCGAAGTTGAAGATATTGACGGCATTTATGCGGGGCGTATTGCGACAGACGGTTCGCAGCTTAGTCACCTTGATATGATGGATATGAAAGTGGCATTGGCCAATCTGCCGGACGATCAGCGCGAAGCTGTGATTTTGGTCGGTGCATCAGGATTTAGCTATGAAGAAGCCGCTGACATTTGTCAGGTTGCAGTTGGTACTGTGAAGAGCCGTGTCAGCAGAGCGAGGCTTCGCCTGAACGAAATTCTTGGCATTCAAGAAAGCGACGCATTGCGCCAGATTAAGCGCGGCAATGGCGGTAAAACGCAAACAGCCGCCTAGCTGTATTTTTCAATTTTCAAAAACAACATCTTTGTAAGGGAACCAAACCGGCCTGTGCGTGTTGATGTGAGACACACACTCACGACAGGAGGCTTCCATGTCCAAAGATATGAAAAAAGAATCCAAGGGTAAGCCTAAAAAATCCGCTTCCGGCCCTTCACCGGCATCATCGTCTTCAATCGTTGGCCAGCCCGCGATGAATGCACCCGCAGGTAAATCCGGCGCTAACGTTAAACCCAATCCCGGCAATAAAAAATGATGTTTCTGGCGGGGCGCAACAAGCGCCTCCAAACAGAATCATTTGACCGCATCATCAAGGAGCACTCTCATGAATTCCATTATTTATCTTGTCGGACTTGTCGTCATTGTTTTGGCAATCTTGTCATTTTTAGGCCTGCGCTGAGACGCTCACGTCTCAAAGCTCAGAATCTCCAACATTTCACCTTATGAAAAGGTTTGCCGATCATGGCTTTAGTAAACGATTATGATACCGTCGCGCCACTGGCTGTGATTGATACAAACCAACGCAATTACGTCGATTGGGGAGCCATTTTGGCCGGCGTTGCCATCTCATCAGGCCTGTTTTCAATACTGGCCGCCTTCACTTCCGCTATTGGTTTGGCTGTGGCACCATCTGTCAGCGACAACCGTATCGCCGGTCTGACAGTACTTGCGGCCACGGCGCTTTGGGCATTGTGGATACAGCTGTCGAGCATGATGGCTGGCGCCTACATCACGGGGCGGATGCGCCACCGTATTGGCGATGCTATCCAACATGAAGTCGAGATGCGTGACGGTGCCCACGGCCTCGTCATGTGGGCGGTCAGTGTAATTGTGAGCGCAATTTTCGCAGGCTGGATCGCTATTGCAACTGGAACTGCCCTCAGTGACACAAATTCAAGCAGCGCCTATTTTACAGAACGCCTGCTGCGTCCGCAAATCGCAACTGCGCCAGCGGAGGTCAGCACGGAAAATGAAACGCGTTTGACAGCCTTGATGGCGCGCTTGGTGTTATCCCCGAATGATGCCGACCAAACTTACCTCAGCAATCAAGTTTCAAATCTGGCGGGCATTCCGACCACCGAGGCAGCAAGCCGCGTCGAACAAACACTTACCGAAATGAGAACGAATGCCGATGATGCGCGGCGCTTTGGCATATTGCTGGCATTTTTCACAGCGGCTTCACTTTTGGTTAGTGCGGTAAGCGCATGGTGGGCCGCAGGTAAAGGCGGCGAACACCGGGATCAAGGCATTGACCATAGCCATTTCACACGCTTTCGCTGAATTTTTTAAATTTGGAAACGATTGCTGGCCGGAAACTTCGGCCAGCATATTGTGTGGCGGCTGCGTCGTTGCGGCCCAAAAGGTAAATGTGTTGACGTTCAATATCCGGCATAAATTCTAATGGCGACCGACCAGGAAAAATTACTGCAATTGGCGTTAGGTGCCAATGGTATGGGCACGTGGGACTTAAATATGGTGACTGGCACGGTTAGATGGTCTGACCGGACATGCGCCCTTCACGGTGTTAACCCAAATGATCTGGTCGACAATCAACCCGCTGTTGCTGACGCAAAAATCCATCCTGATGATCTGCCCCGTATTTTAGAACTGCACGCACAAATCATTGCAGGCCAAGACAGCTATGATATTGAATACCGCACGCTCTGGGACAAAAACACCCACTGGATTGCCGCCCGCGGCTCGGTGGTACGGCGCACCGCCGAAGGCCCGGCTCATTTGATTGGTGTTGTGTGGGATGTAACGGCGATTAAAGAAGCTGAAAGCGCAAGGCTGATAGAAAAATCACGTTTAGCAGCCATTTTTGAAGCCTCGCAGGATGCGCTTTACGCCGTATCGTTGGATGGACATATTGAAACGTGGAACCCGGCTGCCGAGGCTCTGTTTGGCTACAGCGTTTCAGAAATTTATGGGCGTCACGTCTCGGTGCTGGCAGCTGAAAAATATCTCGCCGAGCAAAAAGCCAATATGGCAAGTATAATAGCAGGCAACACTATTGGGCCGATGGACACGATACGTCTGCGCAAAGACGGCAAGCCGTTTAATGCATCCATATCCATAGGCCCAATGCGCGCCGCCGACGGCACAGTCATCGGAATGTCAGCTGCGGTGCATGACATTTCTGACCGTAAAGAGTGGGAAGCACGCCAAATTTTGATGTCGCGTGAATTGTCGCACCGCGTAAAAAACTCATTTGCAGTTCTGCAATCTATCTTGCGCTCAACCCTTAAAGTGGCGCGCGACCCTGAGCATTTTGCCGAAGCGTTTTCAGGCCGATTGCACAGCCTTTCTGCGGCACAGGATATTTTAAGCGCCAATGACTGGCGTGGCGCAGAACTTAGCGCATTAGCGCACCGCCAATTAGCGTTCTATCTTGAAAGCGCACCAGGACAGATGCGCATTTCAGGGCCTGAAATCAACCTTCCCGCCGACTATGCAGCGCCCTTGGGGCTTATCTTCAATGAACTTGCGACCAACGCCGTCAAATATGGCGCATTATCCGTTGAAACCGGTGCGGTGGAACTCAGCTGGCATATTGAAAAAGTGTCATTTAAACGCCGCCGCCTCGTTGTAACGTGGACGGAAACCGGCGGGCCGGATGCCACACAGCGCGGCCCTGCCAGTTTTGGCACAACGCTGATTGAGAAGAGCCTAGCCAGCGCCAAGGTCACTCAAACGTTTGGCGTTACCGGATTAATCTGCGAAATTCAGGCTGATCTTAAAGACGAATAGGCAAGATATCTTTTGCGGAACCATATTGCGCTGAAAACGTTTTATAAGGGTGCGAGAAACGATCTTTAGCGGTAGAGCGTGCCCCCGCTTAACGCCAAAGCGCCGCACGAACCCAAAGTCTTGCCTTCGGTTCCCTCCCCCGAAGGCAAGATTTTAGGGGCCGCACCAAACCCCTAAGCAGTTACCGGCAGACTCGATTTAAAACTGGCACGCACGACGCTGACAGTGGTGCCTTTAGTGCTCGTGGTCGTTTCCACCTCTCCACCCAATTGCTGCGCCAAGGCGCTCACCAAAGTTGTGCCAAGACCGGCCGGCTTTTTGGCGGCGCTGGTTGGGATGCCGCCGCCATTATCCGATACCGACAATTTCCAATCATCGTCTTTTACCTCATAGCCGACAATCACACGACCATCCTTCACATCATCTTTAAACGCATGCTTCAGCGCGTTCATCACCAATTCGGTTACGATCAAGCCCAAGCTGACAGCCTGCTCAGACGGCACAGCCCCGGCATCACAGACCACCTTTAGCGTGATAGGGCTGTTCTCGCGGATCATTGATTCAGCCAATGTCTCACATAATTTTGCAAGATAGGCGCGCACTTCGATGACTTCACCCATGCCGGAGGCTTTGAGATGTTGTTGCAAAGTGGCTACAGACATGACGCGGCGGTGGGCGTCTTCCAAATGGCCGCGCGATTCATCTGACCGAACAGACCGCGCTTTAAGCATCAAAATGCTGGCAACAATTTGCAGGCTGTTAGCGACGCGGTGGCTCATCTCAGTCAGTAACGTATCTTTTTGGTCGCTGAGAATAACCAACTGGCGTTCCACATTCCGGCGGTCGGTTATGTCTTCGATCGCCAGCAGCAGTGTTGAGTTGCTGCCGCCTTCGTAAAAGACTTTACGGGCATTCAGCAGCATGGACCTCAGACCAATTTTCGGGAAATCCTGCTCCACCTCGAAGTGGTCCATCGTGCCATGTTCAGGCACAATACGTTCCAGCAAATCGCGCAATGGAGCGTTGTTCCATTCGCCGGTGCCAAGATCATAGATTTTGCGGCCGACAGTTATTTCGGCACTGGTCTGGAACGTGGAATAAAATGAACGGCTGGCGGAGACCACGCGAAGCTCATCATCAAGCACCAGCAGCGCGTCGCGTACCGTGTCGACCATGGCTTGTGCGAGAGCCCGGCTATTGTCCGTCGGTTCCATGGGATTCCCAAGTTTGATGCGCCGCATACCCGTGTTTGATTTTTGCAGCGCTGCACTAACCTATGTTAGCATGGGCCGATTAAACCTCGCTGTCCAACCATTAGTTGGCCAGCCCGGTTTTAAAGCTGAACTTTGGCATGCTGCGACAGAGATGTTTCGTCAGGAGTTTCGCCGCGAACATAGGCCTTTAATGCCGATAGGCCGAATTTGATGCTGTTGGCACCGGAGTTGTCCCAATATTCAGCGTCTTGCGGATCAATTTTCAATATAACCAGCGACGGATCATCTTTGCCTTCCGGGAACCAGATTTGCATAGGCGCAGACCATAGACGGTCGATCAAAGCACGGTCGGTTGAGGCATGCGCCGTTCCCAGTATAGAAATATAAACGGACGAGTCCTGCAACGTGAGTGCAATTTTTGGATCAGCCTCAATCTCACGCAGTTTGCCCGAATCCAGCGATGTTGCAAAATAGATCGTGCCGTCTTCGCCAATTTCCGCAATCGCCATCGGACGCGCGTGGATGGAATGATCGCTTGAGTGGGTGATCATCATAGCGGTTGAAAAACCACCCAGCAGATCTTTGAGGTGACGGAGCCGCTTCGTTGTCATGGCAAATGGTTCCAAATATTGGTTGACTTGTTGGACAACGGTTCAAACTTCATTTGGTTCCAGTTTTGGATTGCTCGGGGTCAGAATTCGTTAGTTTTATTGAAATGGTCGGAAACCGGAACTTATCGCGGCGCAGGACGTTTGTTGCCTATGGCAAATCATTTGTCATAACGAGCTAATGGAGAATACCATGACACACATTACCAAAAATTTGCTGGCGTCCGCCGGTATCGCGGCCGCACTGATGATGGGCGCAAGCGCAGCACAGGCTGAAATGTTGGTTTTTAAAGCAACACTGGCAGGTTCAACCTCGGTGCCGGCCAATGACAGCGCAGGCACAGGCACAGCCGAAATGACCGTTGATACAGAAACCAAAAAAGTATCATGGACAATGACTGCCGATGGCCTATCAGGCGCAGCCACTGCGGCCCATGCACATGGCCCGGCAGCCATGACAGAAACCGCACCGCCAGTGATTGATATGTCCGGCGAGATGATGATGAAAGGCTCTGCAGACATCACCGAAGCTCAATGGACAGACATGAAAGCCGGAAAATACTACGTGAACGTGCACACTGAAAAATTCCCGGATGGTGAAATCCGCGGTCAGCTGGAAATGGCGAAGTAACATTTTCCCGCGACCCATAATGAAAGCGCGTATGCCACACTGCATGCGCGTTTTTTTATCTGCATTTGAGTGAAATGGCCAACACCTAGAACCGCTTATAAGGCGTTGCCTATCGAAAATTGATAGCTGTGAACGCCGTCATCATGCGCAAGCGCAATCAAGAATTCATCGGCTGATACTTGCTCAACGCCCTCGGGCAACACCGAAGCACCACGTGTGATTTTAAGATCATAGCGCGCCTTGCCAATGGTCAAACTGGCCTCGAAGCCCGGCCATGAGTTTGGAATACAGGGTTTCACCCGCAGATTTTTGCCTTCGCGCGTGATGCCCAAAATGGCTTCCAGCCCGGCGCGATACATCCATCCGGCTGATCCTGTATACCACGTCCATCCGCCACGACCTTTGTGCGGCGCGACAGAATAAACATCAGCCGCCATCACATAGGGTTCAACGCGGTAAAGCGCGGTTTCTGCAGATGTGCGGGCATGATTAATGGGGTTGATCATGGAAAACAGTTGATGCGCGCGGTCTGCCTCACCTAGCTTGGCATGGGCAAAAATCGACCAAAGTACGCCATGGGTGTATTGCCCGCCATTTTCGCGGATGCCGGGCGGATAGGCTTTCACATATCCCGGTTCCTGAATCGATTTATCAAACGGCGGTGTGAACAATAGCGCAAGTTTGTCATCTGGCCGCACCAATTGCCGGTAGGATTGATCCATAGCAGCCTTGGCACGTTCAGTTGATGCACCACCGGAAATTACCGCCCATGATTGCGCAATTGCGTCGATCCGGCATTCATCGCTTTGTGATGAGCCCAAAGCCACTCCGTTATCAAAGAAACCACGCCGGTAATATTCACCATCCCAGCCGTCACGTTCCAGTGCAACGCCGAGACTGGCTGCACGTTCTGTCCACATTTTGGCGCGGGTAGTGTCGCCACGCAAAGTTGCCAGCGGAATAAATGACTTCAACGTTTTCAAAAGGAACCAACCGAGCCAAATGCTCTCTCCTTGGCCACCTTCGCCGACACGGTTCATGCCGTCATTCCAATCGCCCGTGCCCATTAGCGGCAAGCCATGAACACCTGCGGCGAGGCTCAAATCCAGCGCCCACGCGCAATGCTCGTAAAGCGTGGCGGTATCTTCTGTGATCGACGGCACAAAAAAAGCGTCATGTGCGCCGGGTTCAACCTTCTGGCCTTCTATGAAGGCAATCTGCTCATCAAGGATGGCACTATCACCCGTGACAGTGACGTAGTTTTCGACACAATATCCAAGCCAAACCGTATCGTCTGAAATGCGGGTGCGAACGCCCGAGCCCGTCGCGGGCAGCCACCAGTGCTGAAAATCGCCTTCGACAAACTGCCGCGATGCTGCGCGCAAAATATGTGTTCGCGCAGCGTCTGGCTGGCTGTAGAGCAGCGACAGTGAATCCTGCAATTGATCGCGGAAACCATAAGCACCGCTGGCCTGATAAAAGCCCGCGCGCGCCCACATCCGGCAGGCGAGTGATTGATAGATCAGCCAGCCATTCATCAAAATATCAAATGATGGATCAGGTGTTTTCACTTGAACCGCGCCAAGTGTTTCGCGCCAGAATTGCTGCGTTTCTGCGAAAGCTATGTCAGCGCCGGTCTGTCGTGCCTCCAAAATCAACTGCCGCGCTTCGTCTTCATGGGCGGCAGCACCCAGCAAAATGGTGACGTCTTGGCTGGCATTTGGTTCCAACGTCAGCATCATTTGCATGGCGCAGCATGGGTCAAGGCCTGCGCCTGTATCGCCGGATAGTGCTCTTTTGCCCCTCAACGCCGCCGGGTTCGACACATCCCCAAAGGCCCCGAGAAACTCCCGCTTGTCGCAGGTTAGGCTGGATTGTTGTCCACACATATCGACGAACGCAAGCTGCGTTGATGCTGGCAACGCCCACGGATTACGCGCGAAAACAGCTCCGGTTTGGTTGTCTATGGCTGTGGTGATGTAAGCGGCACTGACGCTGCGCGATGCGCCTAAAACCCAGTCGGCATAAAACGTCACCGTCAATTTCCGCCGAAGGTTTGACATGTTGGTCACGCGCAATTTTGAGAATTTTACCGGTTTGGTCAGGTGGACTGATTGGCGGAGTTCTAGTTTTAGATTACCGGCCTCACGCTCAAAAACGCTATAGCCAAAGCCGTGGCGCGCAATGTGTGTTCCTTCGGCTGAGTTTATGGGTTTTAACGTAGGGGAAACTGTTGCGCCGCTAACCTCATCAGTTACGTAAATCACCTCGCCGCAGGCATTGCTAACCGTATCATTACTCCACGGCGTGATCTGGTTTTCGCGCGCATTGCCATACCAGCTATAGCCCCCTCCTTCGGCGCTGCACTGAAAGCCAAAGTGCTCGTTTGAAATGACGTTGATCCAAGGCGCGGGCGCGGGATTATTTGCGTCTGCTGCAGTCACATATTCACGTCCGTCTTGGCTGAAGCCGCCACGCCCATTGAAAAACTCAAGTTGCGGTAAAGCATTGGTGGACGGAACCGGTTTCACATTCGGCTGGGGTGACACTGATGTTGGCAATACGAAAGGCGCGTTGACATTTTCAATGCGCGCTAATTGACTGGCGAGGTCGCCCCGGCGGGCCACAAGAACGACACGCGCCGCAGCGGGCAGAACGCGCAAGGAGTCATGCGGCATCAAATCTGCACGCAATGTGAAAATATCACCGCCCGAATTGCCATTGACTTTGGGTGAAACGCTTTTGCGCACCAGCGCTTCAATAGCAAGCTGCAAGTCCTGAATGTAAGATGACATGCGTTCGTTCAAAATAACGACATCAACGGCGAGCTGTTTGGTTTTCCAATATTCAAAAGCGCGCAACACTTCATGAACCAGTTCGATATTTTCAATATCGTCGATCCGCACCACAAGTATTGGCCGGTCGCCCGAAATGCCATGCGGCCAAAGCGAAGATTGCGGGCCGATATCCCGCTCCAACGTTTTAGAGCCGGGCCGCAAAGCGGCATTGGCATAGATAATATGTCCAGCCAGTGTCTGGAACAAATGCGCCTCGTCATGATTGATCGATAAGTGGCGCAGTTGAATTTGCGCTTGCGTCCATGACAATGTCGCTGCCCGCTCAAAAGCTGCCGCCTGCCGTTGCCGGTCAACCAGATCGAGCACCTCAGCGCGGGTCGAGGCTGTAAGTGTCCAAAGCGTAAAACTAACCCGCCGACCAGCCGGAATGCGAACGCGGCGGCGCAAAGCAAAAATGGGATCAAGCGTTGCACCTTGGGTGTTTGACAATGGTTGATTGCCAATCAGTGCACTGGGCGCGCGGCGGTTGCCGCCAAAGCCTAAAAATTTTGCACGGTCGGTTTCAAATTGAAATTCCCCGCTGGAATTGCCGTCTACCAACATAAATTGCGCCACCCACATTTCAGCATCATGCGGGTCGCGCCGTCGCCGCGTTGCAAGCAGCGTTTCACATTCAGGCACATATTCAGTCTCGATAAACATTTTCGAAAACGCCGGGTGCGCCATGTCGGCTGCCTGCCGTGCTAAGACCAATTCGGCATAACTGGTGAGTTCGATTTCTCTTGCACCGAGCGACCGGTTGGTGATGGTGATACGCCGTGCCTCACCATCCACTTCAGGTGAAACCACGACTTCCAAATTGGTAATAAAATTACCATCGGTACGGCTGAGTTCGGCTTTGTCTTCCGTAAACGCGGCAGAATAGTGTTCAGGAATTGAATGCCCCGGCATCAAACCAGCCGTCCACGAGTTGCCGGATTTAATGTCCCGAATGTAAAAGACGTTGCCCCAAGCATCACTGAGCCCGTCTTCGCGCCAACGTGTCACTGCAAGGCCGTTCCACGAGCTACAGCCGCTGCCTGAGGCGGTTATCATTACGCTGTAATGCCCGTTCGACATCAGGTGCGTTGCGGGCGTTGCCATCGCGCTCAGATCAATCAACCTTGCAGTCGGTGCGAGAATTTCTGGCGCAGCTTCGCCGCTGATCAATTCTGTTCGCGTATGGGTCAAAGGCACGTCGCGCGGCGCGCGTTCCTGCAATAAAAGCTCGGTAGCACGCACTATAGGTTCAGTATGAAAGCGTTCCCGCATCAATCCATTTTTCACGGCATTTAAAACGGCAACGATCGTCATGCCCTGGTGGTGGGCAAAATAGGCGCGCACCACAGAGACGTTTTGGCCTTTACGAAGCCGTGTTGGTGTAAAGTCCAACGCTTCATAAAACCCATAAATTCCGCTCGCACCCATCGCATCCAAGGCTTGATAATTTTCCACCGCCTGACGCGGTTCAATCATCGAGGCAAGGCCGGACGCATAGGGAGCGACAACAAGATTTTCCGCCAAACCTCGTTTCAAGCCAAGACCGGGAATGCCAAAGTTCGAATACTGATAGGTGAATTCAATATCGCGGGCACTGAAAGCTGACTCTGATACACCCCACGGAATGCCACGTTTGGCGGCAAACTCAATTTGGCGGCGTACCACCAGTTTCGTTGTTGCATCCAGCAACCCGCCACCAGGTGCACGCATGACAAGCGAAGGCATCAAATATTCAAACATTGAGCCTGACCACGACATCAGCACAGCGCCGCCTTTAACCGCAGTCACGCTACGGCCAAGTCTGAACCAATGGCGGGTGCGTAAGTCACCTTTGGCAATGCCAAAAAAGCTGCCAAGCCGCGCTTCTGAAGCCAGCATGTCGTAACAGCTTTCATCCCGCATCGCTTCAGGAACACGAAAACCGATTGAAAACAGTAAACGCTGCGGATCAAGCAGAAAGCCAAACTCCATACCGAGTGCAAACGCACGGGCTTCCGTCTCAAGTTTTTGTAAACGTAAATTGATGGCTTTAAGGGCTTCCGCATTTATTGAGGCATCGCGGAAATGGCTCTCAATAGTTTGCCGGAAAGACGACGCATCACGCAACAGTGTTGCGCATTCCGCTGGCTCCAACCCTTCGGCAAAACGGTCGACTGTTGATTGAATTGAATTGGCTTGAACTGCAAACTCAATCAAGCGCACAGAAATCATATCAGGGTCGCTGCGGGCTTTGCCGATATTGCGCTGCAAAATTGCAAGCTGCTTTTCGAGCTGTTTGCGTATGGGATCGAGTTTGCGCCTGTCATTGCGCAAAAAAGTGCAATCTTCTGCCAAAAGATCGGCGGCGTCTTTGATGCCGTCAAGCCGGTTAAGATCGTCGATGGGTTCAAGTGCCCAAGCTGAACAACAATTGGCCAGCGCAATAAGATGTCCCGCCAGATTGCCGCTATCCACGCTCGACACATATTTTGGCTCAAGCGGCATCAGCGTTTGTGTGTCATACCAATTGTATAAATGACCGCGATATTTCTCCATCCGCGACATCGTGGCCATAGTGGCTTCGAGCTTCTCAACTGTGTCACTAAGGCCTTGCCAGCCAAACTCTTTGGCGCTGGCAAGAGACAGCAAGTACAGCCCGATATTCGTGGGTGACGTGCGATGGGCAATGCGGGGATCAGGGTCCTCTTGAAAGTTATCGGGTGGCAACATCGAATCTAAGGTCGTCACGAAGGTTTCAAAATAGGCCCACGTTCGGCGGGCCATCAGCCGCAGATATTGAACATCGCGCTGCGAAACTTTTTGGGTGTCGGCCAATTGCGGCACACGGCTCATGTAATAAGCTGCGGCAGGGGCAATCAACCAAAACCCGCCAAACACCGCGATCAGAAATGAGAACCCGTCAAAGCGTATATAAGCTAAAATTATAGCTGCTAATCCGGCAGCCGTGCTTGCGCCCATTAGACGGTAATGCGCAATCAAACGCGGCGTTGGCCCGGCGGCGGCTTGCGCTGCAGTTGTCCACTCCAGCATGTTTTTGCGGCTAATTAGAAGGCGGTAAAGAGCACGCACAATCGCGTCCACTAACAGTCCGGCCTGATGCACAAGAAACATAAGATTGGCCACGCAAAGTGCAGCAATCGCACCGAAATCAGCAAACACAGACTTTAATCTGCTTCCAAAAGTGTGGCGGCGCTCGCGCGGCAGTGCCCCCGCAATCACCGGCAACATTGGCGGCACGGTTGCAAGCAGAACCAGGCCAAATGTCCAAAGCGCAGCTGGTAAAGCCGGAAGCCAAACCCAGCCCAAAAACAGGCTGATCAAAACGGCCAGCGGCAAAAGAGACCGGCGTAAATTGTCGAGCATTTTCCAGCGGCCAAGCCCGGATAAGCCATTTGCACGCGCCCATATCCAGGGCAGCAATTGCCAATCGCCGCGTGTCCAACGATGCTGGCGTGATGCGGCAACAACGTAACGCTCAGGGTATTCTTCCACCACTTCAACATCAGTGACCAAGGCCGAGCGCGCAAGAATGCCTTCGAAAAGATCGTGGCTGAGCAACGTGTTTTCCGGAATTTTTGCGGTGAGCGCTGCTTCAAATGCAGCAACATCATAAATGCCTTTGCCGGCAAATGATCCCTCGCCAAACAAATCCTGATAGACGTCTGACACAGCGAAAACATAGGGATCGGTGCCGCGCGGGGTCGAAAAAATGCGCTGAAACAATGAACCATTATGGCCCGTTGGCAGTGATGGCGTTACCCGTGGTTGCAGCACGCTGTAACCTTCTACTACGCAGCCTGATGCTGTATCAAAGCGTGGCTGATTGAGCGGATGTGCGATTTTGCCGATCAACCTGCGAGCCGCATCACGCGGCAATTTCGTATCGGAATCCAGCGTCAACACATATCTTACTGCCGCAGGCAAACTGCCTTCAACAACCGAAAAACCGCTTTCACCAATGCCCAGCAGCAGGCGATTTAGCTCGTGCAGTTTGCCGCGTTTGCGCTCCCACCCCATCCACACACCTTCAGACACATTATATTTGCGCGGGCGGTGAAGCAGCAGAAACCGGTTGCCTTCATATTTGTGATTAAGTGCGGCAATTCCGGCGCGCGCTGTTTCCAAAACTTTCAAATCATTGGCTGACGGTTCCTCCGCTGCACTATCGGCCCAATCTGTCAGAAGGGCAAAATACAGTTCGCCCTCGCTGTTTGAAAGATAATGCACTTCGAGGCGGTCGATCAGATCTTCTGTATCATCGCGCGAGGTGAGCAGCACCGGCACAGCTACTATTGTTCGCAACTGTTCTGGCACTGCATCGCGCAACACAAGGCCCGGCAATGTCACAGCGTCCAACAAACGGGTCACAACATAATTTACAATTGAGAGCGCCGCCTCGCTGGCTGGCAAAAGGGCGGCGATCAGTAATAATGCCAGCAAGCCAGGAGAAGTTGAGTCCCAAACGGAAGAGGCTAGCAAAACGCAGATTAAAATTGTCAGGAACGCTGCCGCGCCTAGATATCCGGTTAGGCCGGAACCACGCATTGCTCCACGCAACCGGCGGAGCAGTGGCGGCTTAAATCCCAATTCAGCTTCCAGAACATGTTTACCGCGACCAATCAAATAATAGCCCGGATCGCGCGTCGCACTCTCATCATCGCCGGTGCCTTGATCTGCGAGCTCAAGGCATTTGCGCGCCACATCAATTTCACTGTGGGTAGAGCCGCGCGCAAGCTCTTCAATTGCTGTGCGGTAGAGCGTGCGGCTTGGGAAATCCATGTCGCCATAACGCGATTTTTCGCGCAATTCCTTGTCAACAAGGCTGACGCTATCAAACCAGTTTTCCCAGTTTACATCTGAAATCAGCCGCATCGAGGTGACAATATTGCGTACAGTCACATTGGCTGCTGCTTGGCGATGGTGTTCATCGGCAACGGCGGTTTCAAACGAACTGCTTGTACGTTCCAGTTGTTGTTTGAGCCAATCCAAAACCTGAGCCGATGCGCCCTCTTGGTCACGCAGACGGTGCACCAACTGGACAACAAATGGCTGAGATAATTCCAGCCCGTCAAATTGTTTGACAATGTCAGCCAATGGCACGGCTTTCACTTTAGGCGTCATCACTATATCTGCCATACTGTCGGCAGCTTCACGGCTGTGCCGCGCCGCAGTAATTCGCAAAGACAGCCGCCTTAAGTTTTCAATCAGCATCAGGCGGAGGCTGATAGCCACTGCCCATAATTCACCAATCGTCAGTGGCTCGACAGTTTGGTATTCATTGACAAAATCTGTCAAAAGATCCGGATCAAAACGGCTGTCTGTATGCGCGACATGGGCCCAGACCAGCCCGAAAATACGTGGATGCCCGGCTAGGTAACCGCCGTCCAGTTTGGGCAATTGATCATAAAAACCCTGCGGGAGATCAGCTTTGGTTTGCGCAATTTGTTCTTCAACCTGATGGTAATTATCAATCAGCCATTCTGCGGCTGGCGTCACTGGTTTGCCTGCGGCGATTGCTTGCGAAACGTCCTGATATGAAGAAAGCAATACCGATGCATTGTCTTTCAAACGCTCAATGACGGAATGCACGTGGATTGGTTTGGGCGTCGTTTTTTGCGAAGCAGCCAGACTGCGGGCATGTTGACGCGCGCGCTCTATGCCAAAGATTTCTTCACTGACCGGCTGGTTGTCGTCCCATCCATTGACGGGCTTACCGGCGAATTTGTTCCATACGTCCGGCATCAACGTTCTTTCCGGGTTTGGCTTGCAAATTTAGGCAAGCGGGCGCCGCCTGTGACAGGCAGTCCAATCAACAAACGCGTGAAACGGAGTTTGGTTCCAATAGTAACTGTCGTTACCAGCTTTTCAGATTGTACCAGCCTTTTATATGGTGAAATGCAATGCGCTTTAAAACGCTCTTACGGCTAAGCGAATAGCAAATTTTCACTCCAATTGTTCCATCCACAATATCAAGCACGGCATTGGCGGCAGCCAAACTGATCGGATGTCCGGAATAGGTATATCCATGCAGGAATGCGCCAACCTGATGGGAACCTTCTTCCATCACAGACGCGATCTTTTTGCTGATAATGGCGGCTGAAAGTGGGATATAGGCGGAGGTCAGCCCCTTGGTGAACAAATCGGGTTCAATGCCATACATTTAGCAACAAACGGCCTGCCAATCCGCCCAAACCCGCACACAAATTCGGATAGAGTAACGCTTTTATGGCTTTGAACCTTCGGGCAAAATAACAGGCCTTGATAAA
>JANMFT010000414.1:0-2165 GCA_031374255.1 Limoniibacter sp.
CAACGGCGTCTTGCGAATCCGCAATTACATTTATTGATGGCGATGCCGGTGTTTTGCTGCACCGTGGCTACCCGATTGACCAGCTTGCTGAAAACGGTGATTTCTTAGAGACATGCTATTTGCTGCTCTATGGCGAACTGCCGACAGCTGCCCAAAAAGCCGATTTCGACCACCGTGTTTCGCGCCACACCATGGTGCATGAACAAATGTCGAAGTTCTTTTCAGGCTTTCGCCGCGATGCCCATCCAATGGCGGTTGTGTGCGGCGTGGTCGGCGCGTTATCGGCCTTCTATCACGACTCGACCGACATTTCAGATGAATATCAGCGTATGGTTGCCAGCTTGCGCATGATTGCCAAATTGCCGACTATTGCGGCAATGGCCCACAAATATTCCGTCGGTCAGCCGTTTGTTTACCCCACCAATTCTCTCAGCTATTCAGCCAATTTTCTTAAAATGTGCTTTGCCGTTCCGTGTGAAGATTACGTGGTTAATCCGGTTCTCGCCCGCGCTATGGATAGAATTTTCATTTTGCATGCTGACCACGAGCAAAATGCATCAACATCCACCGTGCGTTTGGCCGGTTCGTCCGGCGCAAACCCATTCGCTTGTATCGCAGCCGGTATTGCCTGCCTTTGGGGCCCCGCACATGGCGGCGCGAATGAAGCTGCTCTCAATATGCTCACCGAAATCGGCACTGTTGATCGCATACCTGAATATATCGCCCGCGCAAAAGACAAAAACGATCCGTTCCGTCTGATGGGTTTTGGCCACCGTGTTTATAAAAACTATGATCCGCGCGCAAAAATCATGCAGAAAACCTGCCATGAGGTTTTGGCTGAACTCGGCATAAAAGACGATCCGACTTTGGATGTGGCCATGGAACTCGAGCGGATTGCGCTGACAGATTCTTATTTCATAGAGAAAAAGCTTTACCCCAACATCGACTTCTATTCAGGCATTACACTGCGCGCTCTTGGCTTCCCAACCAATATGTTCACGGTTCTGTTCGCAGTTGCCCGCACCGTCGGCTGGATCGCACAATGGTCGGAAATGATTGAAGATCCGCGCCAAAAAATTGGCCGCCCGCGTCAGCTTTATACTGGTGCACCCCAGCGCGACTATGTACAGGTTAGCGATCGCGGATAAGCGACTGATTCAGTTGAGATAAGTCATTATACGTTTCGCGGCAATTTCTGCCGCGGGGCGCGGTGACTTAAACAGGTCACGCAGGCGGTCAAACCCTTGAAGTTGCGCCATTCTCGCCAAACTCTTTTTGTCCATCAGGCCCGCAATCAACCGGCTTTGTAAGGCTGGCCTAAAAAACTGATCATAATTTTCGGGCACAATCTGCCGGTTGGTAATAAGGTTCGGCAAATTGGCAGACCACGCAATAAATTTATGCGTAAGAATGATCCTTGATATCGTCCCTAATCGATAAACGGCAGTATGCGGAACGCCGCAAAGAGCCAACTCCAGTGAAACAGTTCCCGAAGCTGCCAGCGCAACGTCAGCGGATGCAAAGGCCTGCCATTTTTGTGTCGATCCCGTAACAATGCTGCATGGCACTTTAGCTGACGCAACAATTGCCTCCACTTGCGATTTATACCGCTCAAGCGTCGGAAGGATAATGCTATTGGCAGTTCCGTCTGAAAGGAGTATCTGCGCCGTTTCCAGCATATCTGGCAGCAACCGCCTGATCTCACTGCCCCGAGAACCTGGCAGCAACATCAGTTGACCGGAGCTTTGATCATTGGAAATACGGTTTTGCGCTACCCGCAAAATATCAGGGTCTGTGCTCAAACGGTGCCCGACATATGTGCCAACCGGGCCGCCTAACTTTTTGAGTTCATCGGGCTCAAATGGAAGAATACAAAACACCTCATTGACATAAGCCGTCATCGCTTTGGCCCGCTCCGGCCGCCACGCCCAAACGCTAGGGCAAATGTAATTTATCACAGGCAGTTGCGGCAGTGCTTTTCGCACTTTGCGGGCGACACGATGTGTAAACTCCGGGCTGTCGATGATGATCAGCAAATCCGGCTTTGCCGCAATGACTTGATCCGACACCCTTCGAATTTGCCTGAGCAAATACGGAAGCCGTTTTAAAATCTCAGCCAAACCAATCAGAGCCATCTCTGAAGGGTCAATCATTGTTTGCAAACC